>JBASAN010000451.1:0-3552 GCA_049650625.1 Ornithinimicrobium sp. | reverse complement strand
CATCGGCACCATGGCCATCCAGCTCGCCTGCGCCCTGGGGGTACGCGTCATCGTGACCGCGGGCTCGGAGGAGAAGCTGGACGCGTGCCGCGACCTCGGCGCCGACGTGGGGATCAACTACCGCGAGCAGGACTTCGTCGAAGAGACGTTGTCCGCCACCGACGGCGCGGGCGTCGACGTCATCCTGGACGTGGTGGGGGCGGCATACCTGGACCGCAACCTGCAGGCGCTGGCCACGGGGGGGCGCCTGGTGATCATCGGTATGCAGGGCGGCGCCAAGGGCGAGCTCAACATCGCACGTCTGCTGGGCAAGCGAGGTCGCATCATCGCGACCGGGCTCCGCTCCCGGGGCGTGGAGGACAAGGCGGGCATCGTCGCCGCGGTGCGTGAACGCGTCTGGCCCCTCATCGAGGCCGGCACGATCCGCCCGCTGGTGCACGAGACCTACCCCATGGACGATGCGGCGTCAGCCCATCGGGCCATGGAAGGCAGCCAGCACATCGGGAAGATCCTGCTGACGCGTTGACGCGGGTGGCCTGCGCGTCGTCGGCGCGTGGCGTCGACTACTCGAACAGCACGTACTGCGGCACGGGACTCAGCTCCAGCACCTCGGGCCCGGTCATGATGGGTCCGTACTCGGCGTCCTCTTCGTAGAACAGCTTGAACCCGGCGATCACCCCAGGCGGAGTGTTCTCGTTGACCCGGTTGTAGGTGTCGATCTTGTCGCGGGCAGCCCCGATGCCATCGACCGACTTGATGATAGCCACCCCGTCGTGGGGCTGGAGGTCCGACTCCTCGCGCACCACGCCCTGATGCACCTGGTGATAGACCATGACCTTCTCGGGGAGGTCGTGCTGCTCGACCACGTCAGCCAGGTAGGCCGCCGACTCGTCCAGCTCCGCGCCGGTGGTCTGACCGTAGACCCGCCCGGGCGTCTGACCCTCCTCCACCGCCCACTCGGGGTCCAGCGCGACCCCGACGTCGGGCTCGACCAGGAAGTCCTCCCAGTACTCCAGCTCGTCGATGAAGTCCGCCCGCCCCGGCTGGATGTTGATCAGCAGGATCGCATCGTGCCGACGCGCGGCGTCGAGGTAGTCCTGGACCACCCTGTCCTCGGCGTGGTCGCGGTACATCCCGTCGTCCCCAGGCACGGGGTGCACCACCGTCGCGATGAGCTCCAGCACCGGCATGACGTCCCGGGACCCTGCATACTCCGCGCCGCGCTCCTCCATCTCCACGACTCGCTCGTCGAGGTCCCCGATGCCCAGTCGGCCCAGGCCCTCGGACAGGGGTGCCCCGGAGTAGCCGAAGAGGCGGTACTGCGGGAAGAACTCGGTGCCACCCCGGGGCAGCTCGACCGCTTCGGGCGTCGGGGCGGCGGAGCTCCGCTGAGCCGAGTCGGCGAAGGGGGTGTCCGTGCCGGCACAGCCCGCCAGGATCAGGGCCGCACCACACGTAGTGAGGGAACGACGAAAAGCCACAACACCTCCACAGCTGAGAACGACACGCGACCGACGATCCGCACTTCGAGGCACCCGACGAGCGCGACCGGCACGGCACCGTCCACGGTACGCGGGCTCAGCCCAGGAGACGGCCTTCGCTCGGCTGGTCCTGGGCGGAGCGCAACAGGTCGAGGATCTGCTGGGTCTCGCGATCGGAGTCGGCCATCTCGGTCGGTGTCATCCAGCGCGACCGGCGGGCCTCCGAGGACAACGTGAGCGTGGGTCGCCGATCGAGCTGCACCCGGAAGATGACGTCGACGCTCTGCGATTGCGGATGGACCCCGACGGCGACAGCATCCCCGGGCTCGATCCGCAGCCCGGTCTCTTCGGCGACCTCACGCACGACGGCCTGGGCCGGAGTCTCACCGTGGTCCAACAGGCCTCCGGGCAGGCTCCAGCCGTCGCGGTGGGGCTGGCTCAACATCAGTACGTGTCCGTCGTGCTCCAGGGAACACACTGCCCCGACCGTGTAGTTCGGCGTCCCGGCCCGCACCAGGCCGCGCTTGAGCGGACCGGGCAGACCACGGAAGACCAGCAGGGCAGCCGTAGCCGCTTTGCGTCGCACCACTTGCAGACCTGGCATGCGACGTAGTCCATCACACGACCGCCCCGAGACGTCTTGGTCGCCGTGCTGCTCCGGCGCCTCCGCCCGGTCGTCCCACCAGCTGAGGATCTGCTCGGCCAGCCAGCCCGGGTGCTCGAGCATCGGTAGGTGCCCACCGTCCTCGTCCGGGGAGAACGTCCAGTGCGGGTTGCGCCCGGCCATCCGTCGGGCCCCGGAGAACGGCACCAGCCGGTCGTGCCGACCATGGACCAGCAACACCGGCGCCGCGATGGCGGCGTACCGCTGGTCGATCTCGCGGCGGCGGGCCAGCTGGGCCAGGATCGAGCGCGCGGCGTCGCTGTAGTGGCGGTCCATCTCCGGGTGGCTCAGGCGTCGCTCGGCCACCGGCAGGTGATGGGCTACCACCTCGGGGTCCACCCGTGCAGGGTCGACGGTGCACAGGCGCAGGGTGTCCTGCACATTCTGCTCCGGTGTGCGCAGCCTGCGACGGGTCCGCGCGGCCAGCTGACCGACCGACGGCACGGCATACAACCCCGCCGCGAGTATGCCGCCGGGCCCGGGCAGCAGGTAGGCCGGGGGCACGGTCGGGTCCAGCAGCACCAACCCGGCCACCCCCAGCCTTTGAGCATCCGGACCGGCACCCGTGCCGCCCGGGTGCGCCGCGGCATACCGGGCGCTGATCAAGCCGCCCATCGAGTTGCCGACCAGCAGGAAGGGGAGACCCCGATGGCGCTCGCGGACCACGTCGATGAACGCCTCGAGCAGCTCGGTGTTGTCCTCGACGCGTGCCGTGCGGGAGCCTGGCTCGGTCATTCCGAAGCCCACGATGTCCAGCGCCACGCAATGGAACCGGCCCGTCAACCGTGGGACCAGCGACTCCCAGTTCACCGTGGACCCACCGAGACCGTGCACGAGGACGCACAACGCCTCGGGAGAGGCCGGACCCCCGAAGTCGGTCCAGTGGACGCGAGCGCCGATCAGGTCGAGGAACCCCGACTCGGGGCGGGCCGGGATCGTCGTCACCGCGCCAAGGTATCCCCCACCGCTGACCGATGTGCGCGCCCCTGCACGCGAGGCGTGGTGCAACGGCGCGCATATCGGTCAGGGGGGAGGGTCAGGCGGCGGGTTCGAGGTGGTGGTCGCTCTCGGCGGTCTCGACGTCGCGCTTGGTGATGCTCAGGTAGGCCACGATCGCGGCGATGGCGAGCAGAAACAGACCGCTGGTGGCGGTGGTACCGACCCCGAGCCCACCGTCGGCGCGCGACTGGGACAGCAGGTCGCCGATCGAGGCGCCGAGCGGGCGGGTCAGGATGTAGGCGACCCAGAAGGCGAGAACGGCGTTCAGGCCGAACTTCAGGTGGGCGATGGCGACAGCCGCGATCGCGGCGGCGAAGACGAGGGCAGAGGTGGCGAAGCCGATGCCGACCGACTCGGCGAGCAGGTCACCGGCGGCGCTGCCGAGCGCGAAGGTGAACAGGATGGCGG
>JBASAN010000450.1:0-27724 GCA_049650625.1 Ornithinimicrobium sp. | reverse complement strand
CCCCAGGATGCAGCACCGCGCGGACGACACGCAGCCGAGGGAGGTCAGTGGCCTCGGTTCAGGGCGCTGGTGATGCCGCGCAGTGATGCCGTGACGATGTTGGCGTCGATGCCGACCCCCCAGCGGACCTCGCCGTCGATGGCGCACTCGACGTAGGCCGCGGCGACGGCGTCGTCCCCGGAGGACAGCGCGTGCTCGGCGTAGTCCAACACCCGGACGTCGTGTCCGAGCGTGGCCAGAGCCGCGACGAAGGCGTTGATGGGACCGTTTCCGAGTCCCTCGATGACCCGCTCCGCTCCGTCGGCGACGACGGTGGCGGAGATGATGTCTTTACCGTCGTCGGCAGTGCGGGTGTCGACCTTCCGTAGCAGGACCGGCGTCGTCGGCACGATGTACTCGTTCTCGAACGCCGCCCAGATGGCGGCCGCAGACATCTCGCCGCCCGAGTCCTCGGTGTAGCCCTGCACCACCCGGCTGAACTCGATCTGCAACCGGCGGGGAAGGTCCAAATGGTGCTCGGTGCGCATGATGTAGGCCACACCGCCCTTCCCGGACTGGCTATTGACCCGGATAACAGCCTCGTAGGAGCGACCGACGTCCTTGGGGTCGATCGGCAGGTAGGGCACCGCCCAGTCGAAAGCGTCGACATCGATCCCTGCGGCAGTGGCTTCGGTGTTGAGCGCCTCCAAACCCTTCTTGATCGCGTCCTGGTGCGACCCGGAGAAGGCCGTGAAGACGAGGTCGCCACCGTAGGGGTGTCGCTCCGGCACCGGCATCTGGTTGCAGTGCTCGACGGTGCGACGGATCTCGTCGATGTCCGAGAAGTCGATCTCGGGGTCGATTCCCTGGGAGAACAGGTTCATCCCCAAAGTGACGAGGCAGACGTTGCCGGTGCGTTCACCGTTACCGAACAGGCAGCCTTCGATCCGGTCGGCCCCGGCCAGATAACCCAGCTCGGCTGCGGCCACCGCGCAGCCGCGGTCGTTGTGCGGGTGCAGCGACAGCACCACATGCTCGCGGTGGTTCAGGTGGTTGCTCATCCACTCGATCGAGTCGGCATAGACGTTCGGCGTGGCCATCTCGACCGTGGCCGGGAGGTTGATGATCAACGGGCGCTCAGCCGTGGGCTCGAGCACCTCCATCACCTTGTTGCAGATGCGCACTGCGAACTCCAGCTCGGTGCCGGTGTAGGACTCCGGGGAGTACTCGTAGAAGACCTCGGTGTCCGATCGCAGCTGCTCCTCGTACTTCTTGCAGAACCGTGCGCCGGTCATCGCGATGTCGATGATGCCGTCCATGTCGGTGTTGAAGACCACCCGCCGCTGCAGGGTGGAGGTCGAGTTGTAGAGGTGCACGATGGCCTGTTTGGCGCCTTCGATGGACTCATAGGTCCGCTCGATGAGGTGCTCGCGGGCCTGCGTCAGGACCTGGATGACGACGTCGTCGGGGATCAGGTCCTCCTCGATGAGCATCCGGACGAAGTCGAAGTCCGTCTGGCTGGCGGCCGGGAAGCCGACTTCGATCTCCTTGTAGCCCATCGAGACCAAGAGCTCGAACATGCGCCGCTTGCGGTCCGGGGTCATCGGGTCGATCAGCGCCTGGTTGCCGTCCCGCAGGTCCACCGCGCACCAGCGTGGGGCCTCGGTCATGGTCTTGGCGGGCCACGTGCGACCGGGTAGGTCGATCGGCGCGAAGGGGGTGTAACGGCCGTACGGCATACCGCTGGGTTGCTGGGGGTTGGTCTTCACGGTCACTGGTCTTCCTCACTGGGTGTGCGTGGCGTCCGAGGCGCAGCAACTCCGCAGCGAGGGCCGGACCTAGGAGGTCTCGCTGCGGCAGCTGAGGAGGAGAAGGCGGGTCATCACTGCTGAGACTAACGCAGATGATCAGACAGCAGAAGACACGACTGGCTTGTAGGCCGGGCGCCGGGCTTCGAAGTCGGCGATCACGTCAGCGTGGCGCAGCGTCAGCGAGATGTCGTCGAAGCCGTTGGCCAGCCGCCAGGCGACGTAGTCGTCCACGGTGAACCGGGCCACGATGTCGCCGGCCACAATGCGCCGGGCCTGCAGGTCCACGGTGACCAGGGCGCCGGGCTCGTTCTCCAGGAACTTCCAGATGAGCTCGACATCGTCCTGTGCGGTCTGGGCACAGAGCAACCCCTCCTTGCCGGAGTTGCCCGCGAAGATGTCGCCGAACCGTGAGGAGATGACTACCCGGAAGCCGTACTGCATGAGGGCCCATACCGCGTGCTCCCGGGAGGAGCCGGTCCCGAAGTCGGGGCCGGCGACCAGGACGGAGGCATCGGCATACGCCTTGTGGTTGAGGATGAACGACGAGTCCTCGCGCCACCGGGCGAAGAGGCCGTCCTCGAACCCGGTGCGACTGACCCGCTTGAGGAAATGGGCCGGGATGATCTGGTCGGTGTCGACGTTGCTCCGTCGCAGCGGGACACCGGTCCCGGTGTGGGCGGTGAACGCTTCCATCAGTGGACCTCCTGCAGGGAGCCGACCGGGAGCAGGTCGGCGGGGGAGCCGAGGGTGCCACGCACCGCAGTGGCTGCGGCTACGACCGGGGAGACCAGGTGCGTGCGTGACTTCGCGCCCTGTCGGCCTTCGAAGTTGCGGTTCGAGGTGGAGGCGCAGCGCTGGTGCGGGGCCATCTGGTCCGGGTTCATGCCCAGACACATCGAGCAGCCGGCCAAGCGCCACTCGGCCCCGGCTTCGACGAAGATCTGGTCCAGGCCCTCGTCCTCGGCCTGCAGGCGCACCGCGTGCGACCCCGGCACCACGAGCATCTGCACCGTCGGAGCGACGTGGCGACCCCGCAGGACCTCGGCGGCGATGCGCAGGTCCTCGATCCGCCCGTTGGTGCACGACCCCAGGAACACGACGTCCACGGGGATGTCACGCATGGCGGTGCCGGGCTCCAGGTCCATGTAGGCCAAGGCGCGCTGGGCCGCGTCCCGGTCGTCCTCGTTTCCGAGATCCGCCGGGTCAGGCACGACGTCGCCCAGCTGCACCGACTGACCAGGGTTGGTGCCCCAGGTGACGTACGGGGTCAGAGCGTCCGCGTCGAGCACGATCTCGGCGTCGAAGACCGCGTCGTCGTCGGTGCGCAGCTCGCGCCAGGCCGCGACGGCGTCGTCCCAGTCCGCACCGGCGGGGGCGTGGGTGCGACCTCGGACGTAGTCGAACGTGGTCTCATCGGGTGCGACCATGCCCGCCCGGGCGCCGGCCTCGATCGACATGTTGCAGATGGTCATCCGGCTCTCCATGCTCAGCGCCTCGATGGCGCTACCGCGGTACTCCAGGACGTAGCCCTGTCCGCCGCCGGTGCCGATACGGTTGATCACGGCCAGGATGATGTCCTTGGAGGAAACCCCGGGGTGCAAGGTCCCGTTCACCGTGATCGCCATGGTCTTGAACGGTTTCAGCGGGAGCGTCTGCGTGGCCAGCACGTGCTCGACCTCACTGGTGCCGATCCCGAATGCGAGGGCGCCGAAGGCCCCGTGCGTGGAGGTGTGTGAGTCACCGCAGACGATCGTCATGCCCGGCTGGGTCAGCCCGAGCTCCGGACCGATGACGTGCACGATGCCCTGACCGAGGTTGCCGCGTTTGTGGTGCACCACACCGAACTCCGCGCAGTTCGTGCCCAGGGCATCCAGCTGGGTCCGTGAGACCAGGTCCGTCACCGGTCCGAGGGTGGTCGGGACGTTGTGGTCCTCGGTGGCCAGCGTCAGGTCCGGGCGGCGCACGGGTCGGCCAGCGGTGCGTAGACCCTCGAAGGCCTGCGGGCTCGTGACTTCGTGCACCAGATGGAGGTCGATATACAGCAGGTCGGGCTCGCCCTCGGCCCTACGGACCAGGTGGCTCTGCCACAACTTCTCTGCCAACGTGCTGCCCATCGACCTCTCCCACGCTTGCCTGTGATGATGTGAGCGAAACTGTATCCGCACCGCTGGGCTATGCCCGACTCGACAGCGCACGACCAACGGCCCACCCCGACCCACAGGAGCCTGCCGCACCGATGCCTTCCATGACCCGTTCCCGGCCTCACCGTCTCGCGATCATTCCTGGTGACGGGGTGGGGCCCGAGGTCACGCGCGCGTCGTTGACCGTCCTGGACGCTGCCCAGGAGATCTTCGGCTTCGAGACCGAGAGAGTGACCGTGCCGTTGGGCGCGGACCACTACCTGGCCACCGGTGAGCTGCTCACCGCCGAGCACATCGACACCCTGCGGGCTCAGGACGCGATCGTCTTCGGGGCCATCGGAAGCCCCAAAGTCACCTCGGGTGTGCTGGAGCGTGGGGTCATCCTCGCGCTGCGAGCGGCTATGACCCAGGCGATCAACCTGCGCCCGGTCCGGTTGTATCCCGGTGTGCAGAGCCCGGTCGCGGGGTTGACCCCCCAACGCTGCGACCTCGTCGTGGTCCGAGAGAACACCGAGGGAGCGTATGCGGGCACGGGCAGCATGGTGCACCGCGGCACGCCGGCCGCAGTAGCCACCCAGGACTCCATCACCACCTGGTTCGCCTGTGAGCGCGCGGTCGACTTCGCCTTCCGGTTGGCGATGCAGCGGTCGAGGAAGGTGACGTTGTGTCACAAGACCAATGTCCTCGTGCAGTCCGGGACGTTGTGGCTGGCGGTGATGGAGGAGGTCTCCGCTCGCTATCCGGAGGTCGAGACGGACTACGTCCACGTGGACGCCATGTGTATGCATCTGCCGGTGACGCCGGAGCGGTTCGACGTCGTGGTGACGGACAACCTGTTCGGCGACATCGTCACCGACCTGGGGGCCGTCCTGCAGGGCGGGCTGGGAGTAGCGGCCAGCGGCAACCTGAACCTCGACGGTTCGGGCGCGTCCATGTTCGAGCCGATTCACGGCTCGGCACCGGACATCGCGGGCCGGGGCTGGGCCAACCCGGCGGGGGCAGTCCTGTCCCTGGGGTTGTGTCTGGCCTCGCTCGGTGAGGCAGCGGCGGCCTCGGCCACGGAGGCCGCGACGGTCAGCGTGCTCGGTGAGCTGCCGGCCATGGCCGGAGCGAGTATGGGTGCCAGCACCCAGGAGATCGCCGAGCGGATCGCGGCCCGTGTCGGTGACCTCGCGGGGACCAGCCCCCAGGGGGACCCCACGTCCGTGATGACCCAACTGGCCACGATGGGGGAGCGCCGGGGCGCAGTCCAGGCCGGCGCGGTGTCCGGTCACCCCGGTGGCGCCGGAAGCGACGTCCGATGAAGGATGCCTCAACCACGTCCTTCGACCCGGCCGTCCACCCGGCTTGGGCCACCATCGACCTGGCCGCCATCGAGCACAACGTCGGCGTCCTGAAGGGGCATGCGGCTGGGGCCGCGCTGATGGCCGTGGTCAAGGCGGACGCCTATGGGCACGGGTTGGTCCCGGCTGCTCGAGCGGCCTTGCGGGGCGGGGCGGACTGGTTGGGCGTAGCCCAGATGGCCGAGGCGCTGGCGTTACGTGAGGCGGGCGTCACAGCCCCGCTCCTGACCTGGCTGCATACCAGTGGAGTGGCCTACCGCCGAGCTATCGAAGCCGACGTCGAGGTCGGGCTGTCGGCGCCCTGGGCCGTCGAGCAGGTGTGCGACGCCGTCAAGGAAGGGGATCGTCCGGCCAGGGTGCAGTTGAAGGCCGACACCGGCCTGGCCCGCAACGGGGCCTACACCGGCTCCGAAGACTGGGAGGCTCTGGTGCAGGCCGCGTCGCGGGCTGAGAGCGACGGGCTCATCGAGGTGACCGGGCTCTTTACGCACTTCGCCTACGCCGACGCACCGGATCACCCGACCGTGCGCCACCAGGAAGAGGCGTTCGCCGAGGCGGTCATCCTGGCCGAGCGCGCCGGCCTCACTCCACGACTGCGACACATGTCGAACTCGGCCGCAACGCTGACCAACCCCGGGGCGGCCTGGGACATGGTCCGGCCCGGCCTCGCCGTGTTCGGTCTGTCACCGGTGCCGGACCTCGGCGACAGCGCGTCCTTCGACCTCGTCCCCGCGATGAGCGTCACCGCGAGGGCAGCCACGGTCAAGACCGTCCCGGCTGGTCAGGGGGTGTCCTACGGGCACACCCACACCACGACCCGACCGACGACCTTGGTCGACGTGCCGGTGGGGTATGCCGACGGCGTGCCCCGTCACGGGTCGAACGCGATTGACGTCCTGATCGGTGGCGAACGCCGCCGGATCGCAGGCCGGGTCTGCATGGACCAGATCGTCATCGATGCCGGCGAGCCCGGCGCCCTCGGGGTCCAAGCGGGGGATGAGGTGCTGCTGTTCGGCTCCGGGGAGCACGGCGAGCCGACGGCGCAGGACTGGGCCGAGGCCGTCGGCACCATCAACTACGAGATCGTGACCCGCTTCGGCCCGAGTCTGCCGAGAATCTACGTCGACGGCGATGTCCCATCCGGGCGGACCTCAGCCGGTGCCGATGACTAGCCCGGCGCTCGCTACGAGACCGGACCTGCGCCGTGTCGAGGTGCTGGCTGATGACGACGTCCGGTTGCACGTGGAGATCGACGAGCCACAGCCAACCAATGACCCTCGTAGGGGAGAAGCCAGCCCGGACCGACCCACGGTCGTGTTCAGTCACGGCTACACGATGGACATGCGTGCTTGGGCCTTCCAACGGGAGGTGTGCGCACGGGCGGGCTATCGTGCGGTGGCCTGGGACCACCGGGGGCACGGAGCATCCGGCTCCGGAGATTCGGCCAACTACACCATCGAGCAGCTGGGACGGGATCTGGCCGCGGTGCTGTCCCAGGTCGTGGGGAACCAACCGGTGGTGCTCGTCGGGCACTCGATGGGCGGCATGGCGATCATGGCGCTGGCCGAGTCGTTTCCCGACGTGGTGACCTCGCAGGTGGTGGGCGTGGCCTTCGTCAGCACCAGTGCGGGGGACATGACTGCGACGCCAGTGCTCCGGGGGCGGCTCGGGGCGTGGGCCAGCATCCGCGGGGCGCAGATCCTTTCAGCTCTCGCTCCGTATCAGCATTGGGTGCAAAGCGTGTGGAAGGCCATGCCCTGGATCGGCAACCGCGCGGTGGCTGCCTCCTTCTTCGGCTCTGCGGTGCCGCGCTCGGCGGCCCGGCTCACGGAAGAGATGATGGTCCGGACGGACTTTTCCGTCGCGTCCGACTTCCTCCCGACGCTGCGGCAGCACGACAAGAAGTCAGCGGTGCATCGCTTCGCCCGGACTCCCTCGCTTCTGCTGGTGGGGGACCGCGACGTGTTGACGCCGGCCCAGCGCAGTTCAACCGTGGCCGAGGCACTGACCTGCGCTCAGCACATCGTGGTGACCCGGGCAGGCCACAACATCACCCTCGAGCACCCTGAGCTGGTGGGTGACTACATCCTGCAGCTCGTGCGTCGCGCCGAGGAGGATCCTCACCGGACCTTCTCCGGGCTACGGGTTCGCAGCACCGACCTGCGCCCCGGTCGCGGACGACCCGTGCCTACCTTGGGGTCGCCGAGATGAGGGCGGTGTCATGACGGCGACGTGGAGTGGAGTCCTGTCCTCCCCCGGCGAGGCCCACGAGTGTGGGCGCCTGCTGGGCTCGATCCTGCAGGCCGGCGACCTGGTGGTGCTCAACGGTCCCCTGGGTGCTGGCAAGACCACCCTGACCCAGGGCCTGGCCGTCGGGTTGGGAGTGCGTGGCCCGATCACCTCGCCGACGTTCGTGATCGCGCGCGTCCACCCCTCACTGCGTGACGGGCCGATACTGGTCCACGTCGACGCCTACCGGCTGGGGAGTCACACGGAGCTGGACGACCTGGACCTGGATACCGACCTCGAGCATGCCGTGACCGTTGTGGAGTGGGGCGCAGGTGTGGCCGAAGGGCTCGGTGACAGTCGGTTGGAAATCGTGCTGGGTATGACCCTCGAGCCAGGGGGTGGGCACAGCGACCCCACGCTGGGACCTCCCTCGGCGCGGACGATCGGCGTGACGGCGGTCGGGCCGGCGTGGTCACGTAGTTGCAGGGCGGATGCCGTGGGCGACCGGCTCGCCGGCTTCGGCGGTGAAGGTCGATGATCGATGGTGGTGAGCAGGAAATGCTGAGCCCAGGACGGATCCTCGTGGTGTGCACGGGCAACATCTGTCGATCGCCGTTCATCGAGCACCTGCTGCGGGACCAGCTGGATCGCCTCTGGGGTGCGGGCCGGGTGGCGGTCGGCAGCGCAGGCACTCGCGGGTTGGTCGGCCAACCGATGGCGCCGGAGTCTGCGGCGCGGTTGGGTCACCTGGCGAGCACGGCGCAGGGGTTCCGCGGACGTCGACTCAGCCCGGCTGACCTGATCGAGGCGGACCTGATCATCAACGCGACTCGCGCCCATCGGTCTGCGGTGGTGCAGATGGCTCCGGCGGTCCTGCGCCGGAGCGTGACGCTTGCGGAGGTCGCCCTGGCGGCCGAGGTCGTGCCGAACGTCTCCGCGACCTGCCCCGACCTCTCCGCGTGGTTGCGTGCTGTGTCCGCTGCGGTGGTGGCACATCGCCCGGCGCTGCTCGACGTGAGCCCGACGGACCTGGATCTCGATGATCCCTACGGTCGAGACGCAGCGGCCTACGACACGATGGCGAAGCAGGTGGGGCGCTGGATGCCCTCTGTGGTGGCAGCCCTCAGTCCCTCAGACGCCGACGTCGACTCACGACACTGAACCCACCGCGACGCGGCGACCAGAGTCGCGCCGCCACCACGGCGACCACGGCGGTGGGGTCCAGTGCGCCCACCACCCAGGAGTCCACCCTTCCGGGGGCACGTTGGTTGTCCGCTTCCACCCATGCTCGCCCGTCCGGCTCGAAGTGGGTCAGACGCTTGACGCTGAGGGGGCGTGGCCGCCCTGAGGCCTGCGGCGGCAGCTGCACCACGACCAGAGCACCGGGGCGCGGTGCGACGGCGTACCTCACCAGCAGCAACTGACCCGGCCGCAGGGTGGGCACCATCGAGATGCCGTAGACCCGGGCCAGCCCGTATCGATGGTGCGCCACGATCTGTGGACTATCGGACGCCGGGGCCACCCGGCCGGTGGACGTCCTCGGGGATGTGCTCCACGACCCCGCTGTCATCCTCGTCCTCGGTGACCCGCCGTAGGAAGTCTTTGGTGCGCTGGTGCTGAGGGTTGCCCAGCACCTCGGCGGGTGGACCCTCCTCGACGACGACCCCTCCGTCCATGAAGACCACCTCGTCGGCGACCTCCCGGGCGAAGCTCATCTCGTGCGTGACCACGATCATCGTCATCCCGGATTCGGCCAGGTCCCGCATGACCGCCAGCACGTCACCGACCAGCTCGGGATCCAGCGCTGAGGTCGGCTCGTCGAAGAGCATGAGCTTGGGGGACATGGCCAGGGCTCGAGCGATAGCGACCCGCTGCTGCTGCCCGCCGGAGAGCTGGTTGGGGTATGCCGACGGCTTGTCGGCCAGTCCGACCTGGTCCAGCAACGCGAGCGCCTCCTGCTGGACCTCGGAACGTTTCCGCCCCTGCACGATGACCGGCGCCTCGCAGATGTTGTCCAACACCGTCTTGTGCGGGAACAGGTTGAACTTCTGGAAGACCATCCCGATCTCGCGGCGCTGGGCGGCCACCCGCTTGTCCGGCAACTGATGGAGCCTGCCTCCCTTGTCCTCGTAGCCCATGAGGTCACCGTCGACATAGATCCGACCACCGTCGATGCTCTCGAGCTGGTTGATGCACCGTAGGAAGGTGGTCTTGCCCGAGCCGGAGGGCCCGAGCAACGTGACGACCTGACCGGGGTAGACCGCCAGGTCGATGCCCTTCAGGACCTGGTTGTCGCCGAACGACTTCATCACGTTGACCGCGGAGATCAAGGGCTCGCTCATGCTGGGTCCTTCGCTGGGGTGGGGTCGATGTCACCGAGCGCAATTGGGTCCCCGGTACGGGCGCCATACCCACGGTTGAAACGCTTCTCCAGGAAATGCTGGCCGACCATCAATATGCTGCCGATGATCAAGTACCAGAGGCAGGCGGCGGTCAGCACCGGCACGATCTTGAACGTCCGCGAGCCGATGGCGGTCAGCTGGAAGAAGAGCTCGTTGGTCACGGGGATGCCGAGCAGGAGTGAGGTGTCTTTGACCATCGACATGAGCTCGTTGCCGGTGGGAGGGACGATGACCCGCATGGCCTGCGGAAGCACGATGCGCCGCATGGTCTTGGCGGGGGTCATTCCGAGCGCCTGTGCCGCTTCGCGCTGGCCATCGTCCACCGAGGTGATTCCGGCCCTGGCGATCTCCGCCATGTAGGCGGCTTCGCTCAGGCCCAAGCCGATGGCGCCACCGGTCACACCGATGAACACGGCATTGGCATCGAGCGTCAGAAACCGTAGGTCACCGTCGAGGCCGGTGAGGTCGAAGAAGACGTAGTCGAAGGGGACGCCGAAATCCATCCCACCTTGGAACAGCACACCCAGAGATCCCATGATCGTCAGGAGCACGAGTCGGGGAACACCGCGGAAGAACCAGATGAAGGCGAACGCCACATAGCTGAGGACGGGGTTCGGCGAGAGGCGCATCACCGCCAGGGCCACCCCGACGGTGATCCCGATCGTCATCGCCAACACGGTGACCCACAAGGTGCCGATCAGAAGTCCCCTGAGGACGGGTTCCTTCGTCATGGTCTCCAGAACGAAAGACCACTCGAAGGCTTCGTTGGTGATCAACATGTTCACGAACATCGCCACCAACACGGCGATGAGGGCGATGGCAACCCACCGCCCGGGGTGGCGCACCGGGACAGCGTCGATGGTGCCCGGGCGCTCCTGCCCGGGCGATGGGTTGCTACTCACGGGTTGACTTCGAAGCTGTCGATGGCCCCGTCGGTCTGGCCCCAGGTGTCGAGCGCCTCCTCGTAGCCGCCGTCCTCGCTCAGCGTGGTCAACGCCATGGCGATGGCGTCGGCGAGCTCCGGGCTCTCCATCGGGATCACGTAACCGTAGGGCGCCGCATCGTAGACCTCACCCACGGTCTCCACCGTGTCGCCGACTTGCTGGACGGCGTAGGACACCACGGGTGAGTCGGCCAGCATGGCGTCGGCCTTGCCGGAGGCCAGAGCCGCGGTGGCCTGGTCCTGCCCGTCGTACTGCTGGACGGTCATCGGGTTGCCCTCGGCGTCACATGCCTCGACCTTGGGCGGCAGGTCCTCGAGGTCCTGCACGGTGTTGGCCTGGACGGCGACCGCGAGACCACAGGGGGAGTCGGGGTCGACGTCCTTCGGGTTGCCCGCCGCGACGGCCCACTGGGTGCCGGCGTTGAAGTAGCTCACCATGTTGACCTCGAGTTTGCGCTCCTCGTTGATGGTGAAGCTGGAGACACCGATGTCGTACTTGTCGCTGTTGACTCCGGCGATGATCGACCCGAAGTCGGCGCTCTGGTACTCGGTCTCCAGGCCGAGCTCTTCGGCGACGGCGTCGAACAGGTCGATGTCCATCCCGATGATGGTCGTGCCGTCCTCGTCGAAGAACTCGTTGGGGGCATAGGTGGCGTCGGTGCCGATCCGGATCGTGCCGCTGTCGCGGAGGTCCTGGGGCACCATTGCCGCCGCCTCGCTCATCTCGCCGTCACCGGAGGCTTGCGACGAGTCGTCCGACCCACCGCCGTCGGCCGCGTCGTCGGTCTCGGATCCGCACGCGGCGAGCGTGAGGGTCAGTGCTGCCAGGGAGGCTGTGGTGGCCAGCCAGGGCGTGGTGCGTCGGGACATGAAGTGCCTTTCGATCAGGAGTGAGTCACGGTCACGGGTGAGCCACGGTCAGGGGTGAGACCGGGTCATCGTGCCACCGCAGCCTGGCAATCGCGGTGACCTTTACCATTTCTTGACCTTTGTAGAACCGTTGCGGCAGTGCCTATGACGCTGGCCACGGGCGAAAAGACCGGGTGATCGGCAAACCGCAGGTAGACTTCCGGTGACTCTTGTGTCTAGAGTAAGTAAAGATTTGGTCAACATCACTGGGGATGCTGGTCCACGGTTAACACCTCCGAAGACAGCAGCTAGGAACGTTTATGACAACCACTCTTGGGTCTGAAGCAGATGTGGCGACCCGTGATTCTTTGGTCGGCACCTTTGAAAAGAAAAGTGCGACAACGCATTTTGTCCTGCCACCCTCGATAACAGTAGGCCCTAGCCAGACCAGCCAGCGGTTGACGAAACCGCACCTGGCACGTCGCTATCTCCTGCGGTATCTGCATACTTTGCGCTTCCTTGACTTTGTCTTCGTAGCGCTAGCTCTGGGTATTGCCCAAGTCGGCCGTTTCGGCCTGACGGACCAGACCGTGCTCGTGGCGAACGCGCCGAGCACGGTGGCCTACTGGACGGTCTCGGGGATTCTGCTGGGCGGTTGGCTCGGCCTGCTCCACCTGCAAGGCGCCTACGACGGCAGACTCAGTGGTCATGGCATCCAGGAGTACCGTGCCGTGTTCGGTGCCTCCATGCAGTTGTTCTCCGTGCTGGCCATCGTCTCCTTCGTCCTTCGACTCGACTTCGCTCGCGGATACGTGATCATCGCGTTCCCGCTGGGAACCGCCCTGCTGTTGGCCGGCCGCTGGGCAGCGCGTCGCTGGTTGGTCCGGCAGCGAATCCAGGGCAACCTGTCCGACCGTGTGTTGCTCGTCGGGGATCGGGCGGACATGTCGTCGCTGATCGGAGCGTTGCGACGCACCCCGAGTGCTGGGTACAACGTGGTGGGTGCCTGTATCGACGATGCGCCGGGGTCGCGGATCAGCGGGGTCGACGTGGTGGGCAGTAGCTCCGATGCCGTCGTGCAGGCGCTGGACCTCGACGTCGACGTGGTGGCGGTTTCGTCCTCCTCTGGTCTAGGCAGTGAGGGACTGCGTCGCCTGGGTTGGGCGCTGGAGGGCACCGACATCGATCTGGTGGTGGCGCCGGGAATCATGGATGTGGCCGGGCCCAGGGTCAAGACCCGACCGGTCCAGGGGTTGCCTCTGCTGCACGTCGAGGCACCGACGTTCGTCGGCCCACGGCTGGTGTTCAAGCGAGCACTCGACCGAGTCGGCGCGGCGGTCGGCATGGTGGCTATCGCCCCTGTGCTTGGTCTGTTAGCCGCCTTGATCTACTTCGAAGACCGCGGGCCGGTGTTCTTCAGCCAAGAACGTATTGGTCGCGATGGTCGTCCTTTCAAGCTGATCAAGTTCCGCAGCATGGCAATTGACGCCGAGGCCCGTTTGGCGACGCTGATGGAAGGCAACGAAGGCGCCGGCCCATTGTTCAAACTGAAGGACGATCCCCGGGTCACGCGCATTGGTGCGATTATCCGTAAGTACAGTTTGGATGAGCTGCCTCAGCTCATCAATGTCATTCGCGGTGAGATGTCCCTCGTCGGGCCGCGCCCGCCGTTGCCCCGCGAGGTTGCCGAGTACGAGGACGACACCCACCGCCGCCTGCTGGTCAAGCCGGGCATGACCGGTCTATGGCAGATCAGCGGACGCAGCGACCTGTCCTGGGAAGAGGCCGTGCGCTTGGACCTGTACTACGTCGAGAACTGGAACCCGTTGTTGGACTTGATGATCCTCTGGCGGACCGTGCAGGTCGTCGCCAACCCGGACAAGGCCGGTGCCTACTGAGTCGAGCGTCGGGGCAGTAGGGTCTGGCGGGTGACTGCGCAGTCTGGAACCCCTATGACCGATACGTCGCACAGTCGTGTCGACGTGGCCTTCCTGGGCCCACGGGGGACCTTCACCGAGCAGGCCGTGTCCGCTCTGGCCGGTGAGCGGTGCAGCTCCTACCCTGCGGTCACGGTGGACCACGCCCTCGACATGGTGCGTACGGGCAGTGCGAACACCGCAGTCGTCCCGTTCGAGAACTCGGTGGAAGGGTCGGTCTCGGTCACCCTCGATGCGCTGATCCACGGCGATCCGCTCGTCATCACTGCGGAGACCCATGTCGCCGTTCGCTTCGCCGTGGTCGCCCCGGTAGGGCGACCACTGAGCAGTCTGCACCGGCTCGCCACCCACCCTCATGCTGCGGCTCAGACTCGTTCGTGGGTGGCCGAGCACCTGCCGGATGCCGAGGTCCTGCCCGAGGCGTCGACCGCCAGGGCCGCAGAGCTGGTGGCCGCAGGCACGTACGATGCTGCGATCGCTGCGCCGGTGGCGGCACAACGGTTCGGACTGGAGGTCCTGGCGGACGACGTGGCCGACCGCCCGGGCGCCGTCACCCGCTTCGTCCAGGTGGCCCAGCCGGGATCTGCGACCCCCGAGGCCACCGGAGCGGACACGACGACCTTGGTGGCCTTCCTCGAGCACAACCACCCCGGCGCCTTGCTGGAACTGCTCGAGCAGTTCTCCGCCCGCGGGGTGGACTTGAGTCGTCTGGAGAGTCGACCGACAGGTGAGGCTCTAGGGCAGTACTGCTTCGTGATCGAAGCGAATGCTCACATCCTCGAACCGCGGATGGCCGAGGCGCTCACCGGACTGCATCGCTCCTGCCGTCAGGTGCGCTATCTCGGCAGCTATCCCCGCGCCGACAGGGTGGCCCACGACATCCCTACGCAGGCGAACGGGGACGCCTACGAGCACGCTCGGGCCTGGGTGGCCTCGCTCACGCACGAGGCGTGAGCGCCCGCGCTCAGGCGTCGAGCTTGAGCCAGTCCTGCCACCCGTAGTGCAGAACGAGCCACGCGATGAGCCCGTATCCAGCCTGACCTGGATGAATGCCGTCTCCGGCCGCTAGGTCGGAAAGCCACTGGTCGTGATGCTGCAGCGGGTGGAAGCAGTCCACGAAGGGCACCCCACGCCGTTCACAGACGTCGGCCTGGGCCACGGACAAGGCCTCGATACGCGCGTTGAGCTCCGCATCGAGGGTTGGCGCCGGGCCCACGACAAAGGTGGCGATACCGGAGGTCGTCGCCTCGTCCAGGATGTTCGCCAGGTTGAGGCGCGACCGTGCCGTGCTCACTCCGGTCGGGATATCCCGGGCCCCTACCGCGACGACCAACCTGCGCTCGGCCCGACCATGCCACCGGGAGGCACATTCGGTCCGCCAACGCGCCATGGCATCGGCACTGGAGTCATCACGAACACCCAGGTTGTATGCGGTCAGGTCGGCGTCGTGCGTGGACGTGCGTCCTACCACTCGAGAGACCCAACCCAGCGCCTTGGGGTCTCCGTAGCCGGCGACGAAACCGTCGCCGACGAAGCACAAACCGATGTCGCGTGGGCCGTCACTGACGCCGAACTCAGCGCTCGGAGTGAACTCCACGGCTGATTCCTGCGATCGCGGTGTCACGTGAACTGCCCTTCTGTGTGTGGTGAGGTGAACTGTGCTGACCCTAGCGGCACGGCGTGCCGCAGTCGGGGTCCCGCGGCCGATCAGGCCTGCTGCGTGCCGGGTAGCTCTTTGTGCCAGGACTGGGTGACGTACTTGGTGCTCCATCCCATCGAGGTGTAGAGGCCGTCCGCCCCCGTGGGGGAGTCGGCGTCGACCTCCAGACCGACCCGGTCACGTCCTCGCGCAGCCGCGTCGGCGATGACCGCGTGCAGCAGCGCTTTGGCCACACCACGTCCTCGGGCCCTCTGGCTGACCCCGATGTAGTCGACGTAGGAGCCATCGGGCTCGGGGTCACCCTGAGCGTCCAGATGTCCGGTGGTGGTGGTGGCCACGAGGGCACCGGCAGCTTCACCGTCCACCGTGGCGAGCCACCAGTGGTCCCAGCGATGCCCAGGATCCTCGCGAAGTCGCGCCACGAACTCCTCGAAGGTCTCCCGATAGGAGTTGAAGTGGTCTTCGAAGGACTCCTCCAGCACGTCGTGGATGTCGCGCAGATCCTGCTCGGTCGGCATTCCCACATCGTCGTCGCGTCGCACCCTTCGCACCACCACACCCTCACGTGGCCCCGGCAACGTCTCTGCCTCCTCGGGGTGCACCGAGCGGGACATCTGCCACCAGTGCCGGACCAGCTCGAACCCGGACTCACGCAGCCACCGCTGCTGTCGCTCGTCCTCGGCGAAGGCACCCGAGTCCATATGGGAGTCGCCATGGTCACGCGCAGCGTTGATCTGTCGGGAGAACGACTCCGCCTGCGCGAACGCGTAGTGGGCCACTGTGTCCGCGTGCTGCGTCAGGTCGGGGTCGACCGTGACCCCGACCAGGACTCGACCGGCCGCTCGATCGTGGCAGTTGACCCACGCTCGAGCCACGCCCGCATCATCGCGAAGCAGGATGTGCGTCCGGGTACGGGCACCGCGACCGGTCACCTCCGAGGCGACGTTCTCGCTGTCGGCTCCGGGGAAACCGCGCGCCTCACGCTCGTGACGGCGAAGAAGCCGGGTCAGATCCTCGAGGTCCGCCTCAGCGGGCGTGTATGCCGTCCAGCCTGACGGCAGGTCGGGAAGAGCTGTGTCGTGCTCGGGCTCCGTGGATGACGCAGGACTCACCGACCAAACGCTCCGTCGATCAGCTCGGCCTGCTCCATGGCGTGCACCTTCGCCGACCCGGCGGCGGGCGACGCAGCTGCGGACCGCGAGACGACACCGATCTGCCGGCGCTCGCCGTGATGGGCCAGGTCATCCGGAAGGTTGAAAGCCATGAACGGCCAGGCGCCCTGGTTCTTGGGCTCGTTCTGGACCCAGCGGACCTGCGCATTCGGATACCTACTCAGCCACGTGGACAGCTGCTTGGCCGGCGAAGGGTAGAGCTGCTCGACCGCGAGCACGACCACCGCGTCCTCCTCGCGCTTGTCACGTTCCTCGCGCAGGTCGTGGACCAGTTTGGAGGAGGCGAGCAGCACGAGCTCGACGGCGTCGTTGTCGACCCGACCGGCACCGGGATCCCCCAGCACCGGCTCGAAGACACCGGAAGTGAAGTCCTCGGGACTGCTGCTGGCGGACTTCTGCCGCAGCATCCCCTTGGGGGTGAACACGATCAACGGCTTGCGCGGTCGAGCGTGCGCCTGTCGACGCAACAGGTGGAAGTACGAGGCGGGTGTCGACGGGTAGGCCACCGTCATGTTGTCCTCGGCGCACATCTGCAGGAACCTCTCGATCCGCGCCGAGGAGTGGTCCGGTCCCTGACCCTCGTAGCCGTGCGGCAGCAGCAGCACCACTGAGGAACGCTGACCCCACTTCTGCTCTGAGGAGGAGATGAACTCGTCCACGATCGTCTGGGCACCATTGACGAAGTCGCCGAACTGAGCCTCCCAGATGACCAACGCGTCGGGTCGCTCCACCGAGTACCCGTACTCGAAGCCCATGGCGGCGAACTCGCTGAGCAGCGAGTCATAGATCCAGAACTTCGCCTGGTCGTCGTCGAGGTGTTGCAGGGGGCCCCACTCGTGGGCGTTGACCTTGTCGGTCAGCACGGCGTGCCGCTGCACGAAGGTCCCACGTCGCGTGTCCTGACCGGACATTCGCACGGGGATACCCTCCATCAGGAGGGACCCGATGGCGATCAGCTCGCCCATCGCCCAGTCGGCCCCGCCGGAGCGGGTCATCTCCTGACGGCGCTCCATCAGCTGAGCCAGCTTGGGGTGCACCGTGAACCCGTCTGGAGTGTTGACGAACGCGTCGCCGATGTGTTTGAGACGGGTGGAGCTGATGGCGCTGGTGAACGACGAACCGCGTTGCTGTGCGTCCTGCTTCTGGGCGTTCGGGCGGTCGAGCCCCGCATCGGAGGATGTGTCCTTCAGCGCCGCCTTCGTCTCGGTGAAGACCTGCTCGAGCTGACGCTGGTAGTCGCGCAGCGCCGCCTCGGCATCGTCGACCGTGATGTCACCGCGCCCGATCAAGGACTCGGTGTAGAGCTTGCGGACCGATCGCTTGTTCTCGATCAACTCGTACATCAGGGGTTGCGTCATCGACGGGTCGTCACCCTCGTTGTGACCTCGGCGCCGGTAGCACACCATGTCGATGATGACGTCCTTCTGGAAGTCCTTGCGGAACTCGTAAGCCAGCTCGGCCACCCGCACACAGGCTTCAGGGTCGTCGCCGTTGACGTGGAAGATCGGGGCCTGGACCATCCGTGCCACATCGGTGCAGTAGACCGACGACCGCGAGGCGAAGGGGCTGGTGGTAAAGCCGACCTGGTTGTTGATCACCACGTGGATGGTGCCGCCGGTACGGTACCCACGCAGCTGCGACAGGTTGAGCGTCTCGGCCACGACTCCCTGTCCGGCAAAAGCTGCGTCGCCGTGCATCAGGACCGGCAACACGCTGAAGGTGTCCCCGGGCAGGTTGAACCGGTCCTGCTTGGCGCGGACGATTCCCTCGAGCACCGGGTTGACTGCTTCGAGGTGCGAGGGGTTCGCGGCCAGGTAGACGCCGGTCTTCTTCCCCCCCTCGGTGGTGAACTCACCTTCGGTGCCGAGGTGGTACTTCACGTCTCCCGACCCCTGGACCGACTTGGGATCCTGCTTGCCCTCGAACTCACGGAAGATCTGTCCGTAGGACTTGCCGGCCAGGTTGGCCAAGACGTTCAGTCGACCGCGGTGCGGCATACCGATGCAGACCTCGTCCAGGCCGTCCTCGGCGGCTGCGTTCAGGATCCGGTCCATCAGCGCAATGACCGACTCGCCGCCCTCGAGGCTGAAACGCTTCTGTCCGACGAACTTGGTCTGCAGGAAGGTCTCGAAAGCCTCCGCCGCGTTCAACCGGCGGAGGATACGCAGCTGCTCGTCCGGCGACGTCTTCTGGTACGGAATCTCGATGCGCTTCTGGATCCACGCGCGTTGGTCCGGATCCTGGATGTGCATGTACTCGATGCCCACGGTGCGGCAGTAGGAGTCCCGCAGAATGCCCAGGATGCGACGCAAGGTCAGCCGCGGCTTGCCGCCGAAGCCCCCAGTGGCGAACTCGCGCTCCAGGTCCCACAGGGTCAAGCCGTGGTTGGTGATGTCGAGGTCGTAATGCTCCCGCTGGCGGTACTCCAGCGGGTCCGTGTCGGCCATGAGGTGACCGCGCACCCGGTAGGCGTGGATGAGCTCCTGGACCCGGGATGCCTTGGAGATGTCGTCCTCATGGGCGGCCGAGACGTCGGATGACCAGAGGATCGCGTGATAGGGGATCCGCAGCGAGCTGAAGATCTCGTCGTAGAAGCCCTGCTCACCCAGCAGAAGGCCATGCATGATCTTCAGGAACTGACCGGACTGCGCCCCTTGGATGATCCGGTGGTCATAGGTCGAGGTCAGGGTCAGCACCTGGCTGACGGCATTCTCCGCGATGCGCGCTTCGCTGGCTCCTTGCCATTCGGCCGGGTAGTCCAGGGCGCCGACTCCGATGATGGCGCCTTGGCCCTGCATGAGCCGAGGAACCGAGTGGACCGTCCCGATACCTCCGGGGTTCGTCAGCGAGACGGAGATGCCCTGGAAGTCCGCGATCGTCAGCTTGCCCTCCCGCGCCTTGCCGACCACATCCTCATAGGCCGCCCAGAAGTTGTGGAAGTCCATTCCCTCGCAGCTCTTGATGCCGGGGACCAGCAGCTGCCGGGTGCCGTCGGGCTTGGGGACATCGATGGCAAGACCGATGTTGATGTGTGAGGGGCGCACCAGCACCGGCTTGCCGTCCTGCTCGGCGAAGCCGTTGTTCATCTCGGGCATCGCCTCCAAGGCCTTGACCATGGCGTAGCCGATGAGGTGGGTGAAGGAGACTTTGCCGCCACGGCTGCGAGCCAGGTGGTTGTTGATGACCGTACGGTTGTCGATCAGCAGCTTGGCCGGCAGCGATCGCACACTGGTCGCGGTCGGCACCGCCAGGCTGGCCTCCATGTTCGACACCACGCGCGCGGTCGCCCCACGCAGGGGAGTGACCTGGGACTCACCCTGGGGAGCGATGTTCTTGCGCGCGGGGGCGTCGCGCGGAGTGGGGGAAGAGGTCGATTTCTCGCCGCTCTTGGCAGGGGACGATGCGGAGGCCTTGGGCGGTTGAGCACCCTCGGAGTCCTGAGGCTTCTTCTCTTCGGCGGACGGCGTGGGGGAAGCGGCAGCGGTGGTCTCGCGTGGCTTCGCGGTGTCCTGGGCCGGGGCCTTCTTGTCGTTGTTGCCCGAGGCGGGCGCTGGCTTCTCGGTCTCGGTCGACGTGTCCGGGGAGGTCTGACCGTCGCGCGAGGCACCGTTGGTGGCTTCCGGGCTGTAGGTCTTGAACAGTTCCTGCCACTGCTCGGAGACCGAGTCCGCGTCCTGGAGATAGAGCTCGTACTGCTCTTCGACCAGCCACTCGTTGGCTCCGAAGTCTGTGTCCCCGGAACCGGCTGCGGGATGGGTGCTCTTGCGGGCGGGAGCTGACACGGCGGGTACGCCTCTTCCTGAACTGGGTGAGCCAAAACTGTGACGCCCAGCCTAGCCCTGTCTGTCGCTGAGGTCTTCGTGCGACATGGGCGCCGTCACGCAGGGCGCTGGTGGCACGTCGAGGCTCAGGCGATGTCGCGCGAGCGGGTGAGCACGAGGCCGATCAGCGCCATCACCGCGGCGTAGCCGAGGAGGACCAGCGCGCCGGCTCCCCAACCGAGCGGGTCCGCCGGCCCGCCCAGCGCCGTGCGTAGGGAGTCGTTCGCTCCGGTGAAGACGTCAAGGGTCGCCGCCGTCACCTGCGAGGGGAAGAACCGCGAGAGGTCCTGCCCCCAGGACACGAAGGTCAACCCGAAGCCGGCGAGGGGTTCGACGATCCAGGCCACGGCGATGGCCAGGCAGAGAGCGGCGACCTGGTTGGGGATGAGCACTCCGACTCCGAGGCCGATGAGGGTCCACAGCGCCAGCACCAACAGCATCAGGAGCAGGGTCTTCGTGAGCTCCCCAGCATCCGGGTAGACCGGCAGTCCGGCGCTGGCCATCAGGATGCCACCCCCGATCAAGGAGCCGAGCACGTGGACTGCACCGCTGACGACGGCGATGAGGCACAGCGCGATGACCTTCGCCCCGATCACCCGCGAGCGGCGAGGGGTGGCCAGGAAGGTCCCGGTGACCGTGTGGTGTCGGTACTCCTGGCCGATGCAGAGCACGCCGATCACCAGGGCCAGGAGGTAGCCGAACTGGATGGCCGAGGTGTAGACGATGCGGGCGAACAGCAGTGGCGGAGCCACCTCGGAGAGTTCGACACCATCCAGGATGTTGCCGTACACGAAGAGGGCGCCAAACAGGGCCGAGAAACCGAGTCCCGTCACGAACATGCCCAGGGTCAGTCCCCAGGCCGTGCGGGTGCTGACGTACTTCAGCACTTCGGAGCGGACGAGATGGATCATGCGCTCTCCCGGTTTCGGTCGGAGTTCTCGGGGCTTTCGGTGAGCTGGAAGTACAGCCGCTCCAGGTCGGTGCGCAGCGAGCGGAGCTCGTGCACGGCGATCCCGCCCGCATGAGCGGCCTCTCCTACGGCGGCCAGGTCACTGCTGCGCGCCTCGATGGCGTCCGCACCGTGCTCACTGTCAGCGGTGGCCGTGATTCCACGCTCGCTCAGGGCGGCGATCAGGGCCTGCGGGTCGCTGCTGCGGACCAGGGACGTGGTCTCGCCGTGCAGCTCCTCGATCGTCCCCTGCCGGACCAGTCGGCCGTTCGCGATGATCACCACGTCGTCCACGGTCTGCTCGACCTCGCTCAGGAGGTGGGAGCTGATCAGAATGGTCTTGCCCTCGGACGCCAATGCCCGCAACAAACCCCGTAGCCAGCGGATTCCTTCAGGGTCGAGTCCATTGGCAGGCTCGTCAAGAATCAGGACCTGGGGGTCTCCCAGCATCGCGGCAGCGAGTCCGAGACGCTGGCGCATCCCCATCGAGTAGCCACCGGCCCGCTTGCGAGCCGCAGCCGGTATGCCGACCAGCTCCAACATCGCGTCGACGCGTTGGTCGGGGATCTGGTGGGTAGCGGCCAAGACCCGCAGATGGTCGCGGCCGCTGCGGCCCGGGTGGAAGTTCGTAGCCTCCAGAGCGGCTCCGACCACGGTCAAAGGGGCCGGGAGGTCGGCATACCGCTGGCCCCCGATGAGGCCTTCACCTGCGGTCGGCTTGACCAGACCGAGCAACATCCGCAGCGTCGTGGTCTTGCCTGCTCCGTTCGGCCCCAGGAAGCCGGTGATCCGCCCCGGTTGCACCTCGAAGGTCAGGTCGTTGACGGCCGTGAAGTCTTTGAAGGACTTGGCCAGTCTTCGGATCTGGATATCCGTCCCGGCGTCCGAGGGCACGGTGCTGCGAGGGCTCATGTGCCCCAGTCAACCAGGGTTGAGGGCACCGAGGCATCAGTAGAAAGGATGAGAAGGGTCACCGTGTCGGCGTCGATCGCGCGGAGCCACCGCTGCGTGTTGCCGAGCGCCGAACCAACGGCGCCCCCGGCAGGATTCGAACCTGCGCTCCCGCCTCCGGAGGGCGGTGCTCTATCCCCTGAGCTACGGGGGCAACAGCGAGTCAGGCTAGCAGCAGGAGAGCGGCTCAACGACATCGTGCCTAGGCTTGAGGAATGGTTAGCGCGACCCCCAACGACCGAGTACGGCAAGTCAGCGTCACCGCGGCGGAGATCTTCTGTGTCGTGGGCACTCTCTACGGCGTCGGGGTCCTGGGCACTCGGGTGGAGGAGTCCTCCGGAGGGGCCCTGGCGGCCGACGCGACCCGGTTGGCCCCCGCCGGCCCGGCCTTCTCGATCTGGTCGGTCATCTACCTCGGGCTCGCGGCCTACACCGTGTGGCAATGGCTGCCCTCGCAGAGCGCGCGGTCGCTCCACCGACGTATCGGGTGGTGGGTTGCAGCGTCGATGGTGCTCAACGCGGCGTGGTTGCTGGTCACCCAGCAGGGCTGGATCTGGCTCAGTGTGGGGGTGATCCTCGCTCTCGCGGTGGTGCTCGGCCTCCTTTTGAAGCGCCTCACGCCTCGACCGCGGCCGCAGGTCGTAGAACGCGTCGTGGTGGACGGGACGTTCGGGCTGTATCTGGGCTGGGTTGCGGTGGCGACCTGCGCGAACGTGACCGCGGCGCTCGTGTCCAGCGGGGTCGAGCCTGGTCCGGGTGTGAGCGATCTCGCGGCCGTGGTGGTCCTGGCGGTGGTGGCCGGGTTGGGCGTGCTCTTCGCGCGGGAGCTGGGCGGGCGCTACGCGGTGGCAGCCGCGATGGCCTGGGGCCTCGCGTGGATCGCCGTGGCGCGGGTCACCGATCAACCGGAGTCCATGGTGACCGCGATCGCAGCAGGAATCGTGGCCCTCCTGGTCCTGGCTGCACCGCTCACGATGACGCATAGGATCGCCCGGTGACTCCCGAGCAGCTTGCCGACGCCATTCGCGACGCCCTGAACCAGGCCCACGAGGCCGGAGATCTGGTGGTGCCGCAGGATCCCACGGTGCGGGTCGAGCGCCCGCGCAGTCGCGAGCACGGGGACTGGTCGACGAACGTGGCGCTTCAGTTGGCCAAGTCCGCCGGTATGTCGGGGCGGCAGGTCGCCGACATCCTGGCCACGCGACTCGGCGCGGTGGACGGTGTCGAGCGGGCCGAGGTCGCAGGACCCGGGTTTCTCAACATCACGCTGGAGGCCGCGAGCGCCGGTGCCTTGGCCCGCTCGATCGTCGAGACCGGGTCGACCTACGGCCACAACGAAGCGCTCGCCGGTGAGGTCATCAACCTCGAGTTCGTCTCGGCCAATCCGACCGGTCCGTTGCATCTCGGGCACACACGGTGGGCCGCGCTCGGCGACTCGCTGCGTCGTCTGCTGCAGGCCAGCGGGGCGGAGGTGGTGGCGGAGCATTACTTCAACGACGCCGGCGCCCAGATGGACAAGTTCGGGGCCTCGATCCTGGCGTCGGCGCGGTCCGATGCCCCGCCGGAGGGGGGCTACTCCGGCGCCTATGTCGACCGCCTCGCTGCCCAGCTCGACGACCTGACGCCCGGTTGGTCCGACCTTCCACGTGAGGAGGCGCTGGTCATCGCCCGAGACCACGGATCTTCTCTGCAGGTCCAGCAGATCAAGGACACATTGGCGGCCTTTTCGGTGCACTTCGACGTGTGGTTCTCCGAGAAGTCGCTGCACGACTCCGGAGCGGTCGATTCGGCCGTGCAACGACTGCGCGAGCAGGGTCATGTCTTCGACGCCGACGGGGCGGTGTGGCTGCGTACGACCGACTTCGGCGACGACAGGGATCGAGTGTTGCTGCGGGCCAGCGGAGAGCCGACGTACTTCGCATCCGACGCGGCCTACTACCTCAACAAGAAGGACCGCGGCTTCCCCCGCAAGATCTACATGTTGGGCGCCGACCACCACGGCTACGTGAACCGGCTGAAGGCTATCGCCGCATGCGCCGGTGATGACCCGAAACGCAACATCGAGGTGTTGATCGGTCAGCTGATCAACATCTCGGGGGAGCGGATGGGCAAGCGGCGAGGCAACGCCATCAACCTGACGGACCTGCTCGAGTGGATCGGAGCCGATCCGGTCCGCTACTCCCTCGCTCGCTACCCGGCGGACTCCCCTCTCGATCTCGACGGGGAGGCGATGCGCGAACGCACCAACGACAATCCCGTGTTCTACGTGCAGTACGCCCACGCACGGACCTGCAACGTCGACCGACTGGCTCGGCAGGACGACATACACACGGGCGAGGGGTTCGATCCCAGTCTGTTGACGCACGACTCCGAAGCGGCGCTGCTGGCCGTCCTGGGTGACTTCCCGCGGATCGTCGCCCAGGCGGCCTCGCTGCGGGAGCCACACCGGGTCGCGCGCTACCTGGAGGATCTTGCTGGTCGTTACCACAAGTGGTATGACGACTGCCGCGTTCGCCCCATCGACTCGGCAGAGGTGATCACCGACCTGCATCGGACCCGGCTCTGGCTCAACAACGCGACCCGGCAGGTGTTGTCCAACGGGCTCGACCTCCTCGGTGTCGGCGCACCGGAGCGGATGTGACGATGACTGGCAGCCCCGTACGGATCGGCCTCCTGGGCTTCGGCACGGTCGGCAAAGCCGTGGCCGAGGGGCTGGTCGTCCACGCCGACCGATACGAACGCCGGGCCGGGCGTCCGCTGCATCTGAGTGGCGTCGCGGTGCGAGACCTCTCCCGTCCGCGGGATCTGGGGGTGGTCCCCGATGACCTGCTGACCGAGGACGCAGCAGCGGTCGTGGACGGCGCCGACCTCGTGGTCGAGGTGATGGGCGGGATCGAGACTGCGTCGACGTTGATCCAGCACGCTCTTGGCGCCGGCAAGCCGGTCGTCAGCGCCAACAAACAGCTGATCGCGGCCGAGGGGATCCGACTCCACGAGCTGGCCGAGCAGCACGGCGCCACGCTGGCCTACGAGGCCGCTGTCGTGGCGGCCGTGCCGGTGTTGCGAGTGTTGCGAGAGGCGTTGGCGGGAGACCGTGTCACCTCCATCAGCGGCATCGTCAACGGCTCGACGAACTACGTTCTGGACATGGTGGCGCGCCACGGTCTGGGTTTCGACGAGGCCGTGCAGCGTGCTGCGCAGCTGGGCTACCTCGAGGCGGATCCCACCGAGGACCTGGAGGGGATCGACGCAGCGGCCAAGATTGTCATCATGGCCCGGTTGGCGTGGGGAGTCGATGTCGGGATGCAGGACGTCCAGCGGGAGGGCATCTCTCAGCTGACCGACGACCACTTCGCAGGAGCAGCGGGGTCGGGGCAGGTCATCAAGCTGTTGGCCTCCGCGTGGGTCTCGGGCGACCGCGACCACCCGCGCGTCGAGCTTGCGGTGCGCCCAGTGAGCCTGGGGGTGGATGACCCCCTGGCCCAGGTGCGGACAAGTCAGAACGCCGTGGTGATCGAGGCAGAAATGGCCGGGACCCTGCGGTTGCACGGTGCTGGCGCCGGTGGCGCAGAAACCGCCTCGGCGGTGCTGGGTGACGTCGTCAATGCGGTGCGTGCCATCTCCGGGTGATATTGTGACGCATGCCTCACGGGGCATACATCGGCGCATCTCCTGCCCGATCGCGAGTTGGGCCCTCGGGGCGAGTCGCACCACTGCTGACAATCCTGCTGGACTATTTTGGACAGCCGAGGCGCGTCATCGACAGCGACGGCTCTGACCTCAACAGCACTTTCCACGGCGCACTGCGCTGATCCACTGATGACCTGCACTCCGGCCGGACCCGGAGGGACGGACAAAAAGGAACTTCGTGACTGAAACCACCGACGTAGCGGCCACCTCCAAGACTGGGTCGCTCAGCGCGATGCGGCTAGCCGACCTTCAGCGTATGGCGGGCGGGATGGGTATCTCGGTCCACCCGAAGATGCGCAAGGCCGACCTGGTCTCGGCCATCCGGGACGCTCGCGGGGGCGGGTCGGGATCGTCTCAGAGAGGCTCAGCGAAGAAGCAGACCCCGAAGAACGGTGAGTCGGCGACGGAGGCGGCGCCGGCCCCGGCTGCCGTGCCCCACGGGACCGGCGTCTCCGACGGCAGTCGAGACGATGCTCGCAGCGAAATGCGGTCTGAGGCCTCGGCGGACGCGGGCACCGAAACGAATGACCAGCGCAGTGAGAACGAGAGTAGCCAGAGCCGCAGGGGGCAAAGTCGCGCTAGGGACAACCGGGGTGGCGACAACCCGGCCGAGGATAACCGTGGTGGGGATCCCCAGGGCAGTGACAACCGGGGTGGGGACAAGCGGGAGAACGACAATCGCGGTGGACAAAACCGTGGTAGCGACAACCGAGGTGGCGACAACCGGAGCAGTGACAACCGGAGTAGTGACAACCGGAGTAGTGACAACCGGAGCAGCGACAACCGGGGCAGCGACAACCAGGGCAGTGACAACCGGGCGAACGACAACGGTGGTGAGGACGACGGCCGGGGCGGGCGTCGCCGACAGCGTCAGCGCGGGAGGGACCGCAAGCGCGGACGCGGGCCGGCCGCCCCTCAGGGTAGTAGCGGCCGTGAGAGCTTCCAGGACGATCAGGAGACTTACTCCGAGGAAGACGTGTTGGTCCCCGTGGCCGGCATCGTCGACGTCTTGGACAGCTACGCCTTCATCCGCACGACGGGCTATCTGCCCGGCTCGACCGACGTCTACGTCCCGATGGGGATGGTCCGACGCAATGGTCTGCGCAAGGGCGACGCGGTGGCCGGAGCCATCAAGGCCCCGGTCGGTGGCGAGCAGGACGCCTCACCGCAACAAGGCGCGGGAAAGAACAGCCGCGGCAAGTTCAACGCCCTGGTGCGCCTCGACACGGTCAACGGGATGTCCCCCGACGATGCGCGTAAGCGTCCGGAGTTCGGCAAGTTGACCCCCCTGTACCCGCAGGAACGCCTTCGCTTGGAGACCGACAACAAGAACTTGACCACGCGGATCATCGACTTGGTCGCTCCGATCGGTAAGGGCCAGCGAGGCCTGATCGTCTCCCCTCCCAAGGCGGGCAAGACGTTGGTGCTGCAGTCCATCGCCAACGCGATCACGACGAACAACCCCGAAGCGCACCTGATGATCGTCCTGGTCGACGAACGGCCCGAAGAGGTGACGGACATGCAGCGCACCGTCAAGGGTGAAGTCATCGCCTCCACCTTCGATCGGCCTGCCGAGGACCACACCACGGTGGCGGAGCTCGCGATCGAGCGGGCCAAGCGGCTGGTGGAGCTCGGCGGGGATGTTGTCGTTCTCCTGGACTCGATCACCCGACTGGGTCGCGCCTACAACCTGGCGGCTCCGGCCAGCGGCCGGATCCTCTCCGGTGGTGTCGACTCGAGCGCTCTGTATCCGCCCAAGCGCTTCTTCGGTGCGGCCCGCAACATCGAGGAAGGCGGCTCGTTGACCATCCTGGCAACCGCGTTGGTCGAAACCGGCTCCAAGATGG
>JBASAN010000449.1:0-3506 GCA_049650625.1 Ornithinimicrobium sp. | reverse complement strand
GCCCACAACCGGGCCGAGGCGGGCTGGTCCGAGCCCGGGCAGGCGCCCGAGTTCGACGAGGTGACCTATGTGATTGCGGGGACGGTGGAGCTGACCCACCAGGACGGGTCGCTGACGGTGGAGGCCGGTCAGGCGGCGCTGTCCCGGTCGGGGGACTGGGTGCGGTACAGCGTCGGTGACGAGGGCGCGGAGTACCTGGCCATCTGCGTGCCCGCCTTCGACCTGGAGGCATGCCACCGTGATGACTGAAGACATCCTCGCCCTGCCGAAGGTCCTGCTGCACGACCATCTCGACGGCGGCCTCCGCGCCGAGACGATGCTGGAGCTGGCTCAGGAGCAGGGGTATGGGGACCTGCCGGCCGGGGATGTCGCCTCGCTCACGACCTGGTTCAGAGACAGCGCCGACTCCGGGTCCCTCGAGCGGTATCTGGAGACGTTCGTGCACACTGTGGGCCTGATGCAGACCGCGTCGGCGCTGCGCCGGGTTGCGCGCGAGTGTGTGCTCGACCTGGCCCGCGACGGCGTGGTGTACGCCGAGGTCCGGTACGCCCCGGAGCAGCACCTCGAGGGTGGCCTCGACCTCGACGAGGTGGTTACCGCGGTGTCGCAGGGCCTGGCCGAGGGCATGCGGGAAGCCGCAGCGGAGGGCCACCCGATCGTGGCGCGCTCCTTGCTGGGGGCCATGCGCCACGCCGCACGCTCCCGGGAGATCGCGGAGCTGGCCGTCCGGCATCGGGACGACGGGGTAGCTGGCTTCGACATCGCCGGTGCGGAGGTGGGCTTCCCACCCACCCGGCATCTGGACGCCTTCGAGTACCTGCGCCGGGAGAACGCGCACTTCACCATCCACGCGGGTGAGGCTTTCGGTCTGCCGAGCATCTGGGAGGCCATCCAGTACTGCGGCACCGAGCGACTCGGCCACGGGGTGCGGATCCTCGACGATCTGAGTCTGCACGGTGGAGCGTTGTCGGAGACGGACCGCCGCTACGGGCAGTGGACCACCGAGGAGGTGGGAGCAGTCGAGCTCGGCAAGTTGGCGGCCTACGTCCGAGATCGCCGGATTCCGTTGGAGATGTGCCCCAGCAGCAACCTGCAGACGGGAGCCGCAGACAGCATCGCCGAGCATCCGATCACGCTGCTGTCACGTCTGCGCTTCCGGGTCACGGTCAACACCGACAACCGGTTGATGAGCGGCACCACGATGACGCGGGAGATGCAGCTGCTCGTCGAGCAGGCGGGGTGGGAGATCCACGACCTGCGTCGAGTGACGATCGACGCGATGAAGTCGGCGTTCCTGCCCTACGACGAGCGCAGAGTCCTGATCGACCACGTCATCCTGCCGGGGTACGCGGCGGCGCTGGGGTAGCGGCCCCGGGGGTCAGGCGGGGTGCCGGGGCGAGCGGATCCGGTCCGAGTACCCGTGACCGGACGTCATCGTGCCGCTGCGTCCGCAGCACGTCCCGCCGACGTCGCTCGGCCAGCACGGTGGACATCACCGCCAGTGGAGGGGCGCCCATCGGAGGTGGCGGTGCGACATGCTCCATGACGTTGCTGTACAGCTGCATCGTCATGGCTGCATGGGCCGCGGGAGTCATGGTGGAGGACCGGGTCAGGATCTGTCGCACCGCGACGGTCAACGCATCGGGCAGACCGGAGATGTCGGCGCCCCGCACCCAGGAGTCCAAGAGGGGGTCCGACTGGGGTGCCGGGGCCAGGCGCAGGCGGATGCGGTCACGGACCACGTACGTGCCGGCCAGGTAGTCGCCGAGACGTTTGCCCTTCGCGTTGGCCACCGAGACGACAGCGGCCAGCACGCCGAGAGTGAGCCAGACCTCGACGAACATCATCAGTCCGCGGATGACTGCGTGCCGGAAGCCGATCGGCCCGGCGTCGTCGCGGACGGTGCGCAGCCCCATCGCCAGCTTGCCGACGGTGCGCCCACGCAGCAGGGTCTCCAAGGTGATCGGGATTCCGACGAGGGCACCGACCAGCGCGATCGTGACCAGGGCCTGCAACAGGGCGACGTCGGCGACGACTGCGGTGCCCGAGACGAGCCAGATGCCCAGGAAGAGCAGCGCCACGGTGATAAGGAGGTCGATCAGACCCGAGCAGATCCGCAACCCGATGTTGGCCGCCGGAAGGTCGAGCTCCACCGCCTCGGGCGTGACGAAACCCTGGGTGTCCATAATCCCGGTAGCTGCCATGATGCATCCAGCCTAGGGCCATTGACTACAGTGCTGACGTGGATGTCGATGCCCTGATCGCGCGCCGTCAGGCGGCTTGGACTCGGCTGGGCCAGCTGTCGAAGTCACGACGACTGACCGGATCGCAGGCTGACGAGCTGCTGGATGAGTACGGGCGCACCGCGACCGACCTTTCGGTGGTCCGTTCGACGGCGCCCGACCCGGCACTGGTGAGCTACCTCTCTCTGCTGCTGACCCGGGCCCGGGTCCGCTCCGGCAGTAGCCGGACGTTGGGGTGGGCCAGCATCGGTCGGTTCTTCGTGGAGGACTTCCCGGCCGCGTTGTACCGCATGCGGTGGTGGTGGGGCATCACGGCGTTGCTGAACGTCGTCGTAGGCCTGCTGCTGGGAGCTTGGCTGGTGCAGAACCCCGTGGTCGAGAACACGCTGATCTCCAGCGCAGAGATCCAGCAGCTGGTGGACACCGACTTCGAGAGCTACTACTCCGAGAATCCCGCCAGCAGCTTCGCGACCCAGGTGTGGATCAACAACGCGTGGGTGGCCGCCCAGTGCATCGCCTTCGGAGTGCTCGGGCTGCCCGTGCTGTGGGTGCTCTGGCAGAACATCTCCAACGTCGCCATCATCGGGGCATTGATGCATACCGAGGGGCGGGGAGCGTTGTTCTGGGGCCTGATCACCCCGCACGGGCTCCTGGAGCTGATGGCCATCTTCGTCGCGGCCGGAGTCGGGCTGCGTCTCTTCTGGGCGTGGGTCGAGCCGGGGCCACGCACGAGGGTGTCGTCACTGGCCCACGAAGGGCGCAGCGCCGCCGGGGTCAGCCTGGGGCTGGTCGTGGTGCTCCTGATCTCGGGCCTGATCGAAGCCTTCGTCACCCCCTCGCCGCTGCCGACGTGGGCGCGGGTCGGCATCGGGGCCCTCGCGCTGGGACTGTTCTTCCTGTACGTCTTCACCCTCGGGCGCTGGGCGGTTCAGCGCGGACGGACGGGGGACGTCGAGGACGCCATGCTCGCGGCCGAAGCCCCCATTCAGGTCTAGCGACCTACAGCATCCCCCGCGCCTTCAGCGCGAGGTAGTGGTCGGCCAGCACCACCGGGAGCTCTTCGGGCTCGGCGTCCAGCACCTGCACCCCGAGCCGTTCCATCGCCGAAGCCGTGCGATCACGCAACGACGTGGTGCGCTCGGCGGCGGCGGCACCGTAGACCGCGGACAGGTTGTGCAGGTCCTGCGACATCTCCTTCAGGCGCGGATCGGCTACCGAGGCCAGCACGACCTGGTGGTATGCGGTCAGCGAGCCGAGCACCGG
>JBASAN010000448.1:0-8323 GCA_049650625.1 Ornithinimicrobium sp. | reverse complement strand
CTCCAAGACGCGGCTGGCCCGTCCAGCCACCTCCTCGACGGTCTCACCCGGCGTGTCCCCCGGGATGACGCCGTGCTCGAAGACGTTCCACAGGTAGCCCGTCCGCTCCCGGATCTCCTTCGTGGTGACACCTTCGTAGCCGCCGTAGTCCCACTCGAGCAGGTTCCTATCGATGACGTCGGGCTTCAACCCGACGAGCTCGGCCGTGCGCCGGGCCCGTTGCAGCGGCGAGCACCGGACGTGGACGAAATTGAACTCCTCCAGCACCGGGCGGACCTCTTTGGCGGCGTCCTCACCCTCCTGAAGCAGCGGCAGATCGGTCAGCCCTGTGTGTTGCCCGGAGCGTGACCACTCGGTCTCGCCGTGGCGCACCAGGATGAGGCGACCGGAGGGGATCAGTGGTTGACCGTCTTTGTCGAAGTCCATTCGAGAGACCCTAGCGAAGTCTCACTACCCCCGATAGTGCAGACCGCGTCACCTACCGTCCACCTACAGATGCAAGGGTGAGATCCATGTCGAGCCACAGCGGTCGAGCGGGTGCGCTCCGCCGGACCTTGACCCGTCGGGACGCCGTGGTCATCGGGATGGGGTCGATGATCGGAGCAGGCATGTTCGTGGTGTGGGCTCCGGCCGCGGAGGCAGCCGGTTCCTTGATGTTGCTCAGCCTGCTGGTGGTGGCTGTCGTGGCCGCTTGCAACGCCTACTCCTCGGCGATGTTGGCGGCTCGCTATCCCACCGCCGGTGGGACGTACGTCTACGGCACGGAGCGTCTAGGGCCCCTGCCAGGCTTCCTGGCCGGATGGTGTTTCGTCGTCGGGAAGAGCGCCTCCTGCGTGGCGATGGCCCTCACCCTGGGCGCCTACGCAGCTCCCGGACACGAACGTCTGGCCGCCGCAAGCGCCGTGGTCGCGGTCACCGTGGCCAACCTGTCGGGGCTTCAACGCTCGGCTCGGATCTCAGCCGCGGTCGTATCGGTCGTGCTGGCGGTGGTGGTCGGCCTGGGGTGCAGTGTGGCGGTGGCTTCGGCCCGCGACGAGCCCGTGTTCGACCTGGGAGCCGGCCTGGTCTCCGTTGGCCAGACCTCGGCATACGGAGTCCTCCAGGCGGCGGGACTGCTCTTCTTCGCGTTCGCCGGGTATGCCCGGATCGCCACCCTGGGGGAGGAGGTGCGTGACCCTGAGCGGACCATCGGCCAAGCCATCGGCATCACCTTCGCACTGGTGCTCACGCTGTACACGGGCCTAGGGGTGGTGGTCATCGGGGTGCTCGGCAGCGAGGCGACGGCAACCAGCGGCGCTCCGGTCGCTGCCGTGGCCGAGGTGGTCTGGGGGGAGAGTTGGGTGTGGGTCGTGCGCGTCGCGGCGGCTGTCGCAGCGGTGGGCGCCCTGCTGAACATGCTGCTCGGGATCTCGCGGACCACGATGGCGATGGCGCGGGATGCCCATCTGCCCGCCCTGTTGGCCCGGACGAGTGGCCCGCACGTCCTTCCGCAGCGAGCCGAAGTGGCGGTGGCTGCCCTTGTCCTCGTGCTGGTCCTGGTCGTCGACCTCCGCGGAGCAGTGGGCTTCTCCAGTTTCGGCGTGCTGCTGTACTACGCCGTGGCCAACGCCAGCGCTCTCACCGTGCGGGGGCGGCAACGATGGCAACTGGTCGTGCCGGCCGTCGGCCTGCTCGGGTGCCTCATCTTGGTGGGCTCGTTGCCCTGGGTGTCGGTGACCACCGGCTTGCTTGTGGTGGCACTGGGAATTGGATGGTATGCCGTGACACGTCGGTCCAGAATGGCCGTATGAGCGAGACCGGGACCGCCTACCGATGGGGCCATCTGAGCACCGAGACTGCACCGCACTGGGCTGAGCTGCACAATCTGCTCGCCCGGGTGGACGACACCGATGAGTTCCTCGAGGTCGCGGATCTGTTGGAGGATCTGGACTCGCCGAGCTTCGACAGCACGCTGGACTCCTGGGGGATCTGGTCGGGGGACCAGTTGGTGGGTCTGGGCCGGGTGCTGGTGCCCGAGACCTTGAGTCATGAAGGGATGGCCCGGACCTACCTCTTCGGGGGGATCCATCCGGACCACCGTGGGCGCGGTCTCGGGCGCACCCTCATCGAGGTGCAGGAGGCACGCGGGGTGGCCTTGGCCCGCCAACGGCACCCGGACCAACCGATCATTCTGTATGCCGACGGGGGAGTGCCGGGGGCGTCGGTGCGGGCCATGCTGACCCGGCGCGGCTACGACGTGGCTCGACACTTCGCACACATGGTGCGGCCGGTCTCCACCGGTCCCGTGCCTCCGGGACCTGGGCTTCCCGAAGGCGTGACCCTGCTGACGCCCACCGCGTCGATGTCCGAGCGACTCCGCCAGCTGCACAACGTGGCCTTCGAGGACCACTGGGGCTCTGGGGTCCGGACCGAGCAGGCATGGAAGGAGTCTCAGGAGTCTCGGACCCACCGCCAGCAGTACTCCACTGTCGCCGTGACTGCGGATGGCGAACCGCTCTCCTACGTCTGGGCTGCGCAGTGGGTTCAGCGTGAGCTGTACATCGACGCTGTTGGCACCGCGCCGTCGGCCCGGCATCAGGGCCTGGCCGGCGCATGTCTGGCGCGCACCCTCGACCTGGCGGCGCGCAGCGGGGACTACGACGTCGTCGACCTCGGGGTGGACTCGGCCAGTCCGACGGGGGCGACTCGGCTGTATGAGCAGCTGGGTTTCCGGGTCGACCGGACCTTCGCGTTGTACTCCCGTCCGGGCTCCTCGAGTGACGGCGGACGGTGAGCCCTCAGGTGACATACCGGTGGGACCACCTGCGTCTCGACGACGTGGACGCGTGGGCGGGTCTGATCGATGCGCTGGCCCTCGCCGACGACACGGATGAGCATTACAGCCCCGAGGAGCTCGACGAAGAGCTGCACGAACACGGACTCGACCCGAAGCAGGACACCATCGCGGTCTGGGACGGTGACGCGCTGATCGGCTTCGGACAGGTCCGGGCCTCAGCCGCCCTGAACGCAGACGGCCACGTCAGGGTGTGGCTCAGCGGTGGGGTGCACCCCGACCACCGCGGGCGGGGGATCGGCCGACGCCTGCTCGAGCTCTCCGAGGCCCGGGGGGCCGTGTTGGCCCGGGAGCGTCACCCCGGTGCACCGGCCTTCTGGCGAGCCGACGGGAATCTGGAAGGGGCCAGCGTGCGACCCCTTCTGGAGCGCCGCGGCTACGCGATCGTCCGGTACTTCAACCAGATGAAGCGACCGATACCGGGGGAGTCGGTGGCCGAGATCGCCACCGCGGGGGCACAGATCATCGTTCCGTCGGACGGGCAGAGCGAGGCCCTCCGGTGTCTGCACAACCAGGCCTTCGAGGACCACTGGGGTTCGGCCCCCGTTACCCGTGAGGCGTGGCAGGAGCACTGGGGCTCGGTGAGCAGTCGACGGAGCATGTCGAGCGTCGCGCTCGGCGACGACGGTGAGCTTCTGGCCTACGTCCTGTGTGGACAGCATCACGAGGGAGTCCTGTACGTCAACATCGTCGGCACCCATCGCGCCGCTCGTGGCCGCGGGCTGGCCAAGGCGTGCCTGAATGCGACCATCGTGCGCGCAAGTGCCTCGGGCCGCTACCACACGATCGAGCTGCACGTGGACTCCGTCAGCCCCACCGGGGCCACGGTGCTCTACGAGCGTCTCGGGTTCAGGGCCACGAAGGTGTTCGCCGCCTACCAACGGCCGGTGACCGAGGGATGACTCCGGTTGCGACGGCGACCTCTACAGTTCACGCTAGAGAGCATGACTGAGAACACGACCGAGACGACCCGTAGCAGCAAGACCATCGCCTTCCTCGTCGCCGCCGAAGGTATCGAGCGCGTGGAGCTGACGCAGCCACGCGACGCTGTGACGGACGCCGGGATGACCGCCCATGTGCTGAGCCCGGAGACCGGGACGGTCCAGACCTTCGACCACCTCGACAAGTCCGAGGAGATCACGGTGGACCACGCCGTGGGTGAGGTGTCGGTGGAGGACTACGACGCTCTCGTGCTGCCGGGGGGAGTGGCGAACCCGGACGCCCTTCGTACGGACAAAGCTGCGGTCGCCTTCATCGCCGACTTCATGGCCAGCGGCAAACCGGTGGCGGCCATCTGTCACGCACCGTGGACGCTCATCGAGGCGAAGGTGGTCGACGGAGTGCGGTTGACGTCCTTCCCCAGCCTGGCCACCGACCTGCGCAACGCCGGCGCCGAGTGGGTCGACGAGCAGGTGGTCGTGGACGGCAACCTCATCACCAGCCGCAACCCCGACGACCTGCCGGCCTTCATCAGTGCGTTGGTCGAGGCCACCCAGCACGGCCCCGACTCGGCGCGGCAGGCTGCCTCGTAGCGCGATGCGCCGAGGCGATGAACGCCGTTCACAGCGACCTTCCCGGTCGCCCGGGCGGCGACGGTGGTGACACCGGCGGATTAGGGTGAGGTATGGCGCGGTTCTACGACATTCATCCCCAAGATCCTCAGCCCCGGCTGATCGGCCAAGTGACCCAGGTGCTGCGTAGCGGGGGCCTGGTGGCCTACCCCACGGACGCCTGCTATGCCCTGGGAGCCCAGCTGGGCAACGCCGACGCCAAGCAGCGGATCATCGACATCCGCAAGCTCGACGACAAGCATCATTTCACTCTGATCTGCCACAACTTCGCCCAGATGGGCCAGTTCGTGCAGCTGGACAACGCGGTGTTCCGCGCGGTCAAGGCGGCCATCCCGGGGCCGTACACGTTCATCCTGCCGGCCACTCCGGAGGTCCCGAAGAAGGTGCTGCACCCGAAGAAGAAGACGATCGGGGTGCGCATCCCGGACCATCGGATCACCCAAGCGCTGCTCACCGAGCTGGGCGAGCCGATGCTGTCCTCGACGTTGCTCATGCCGGGCCAGGACGAACCCCTGGCCATGGGATGGGAGATCAAGGAAGAACTGGATCTGCTGGTCGACGCCGTGATCGACGGTGACGAGACCGGATCGGATCCGACGACCGTCGTCGATTTCTCAGCGGGCTATCCCGAGATCGTCCGAGTAGGCGCCGGCGACCCCACACCCTTCGAGTAGCCCACCCGATGCGCTGACCGATGTGCGCGCCCTTGCACGCTGCCTAGACGCAGAGTGGGCGCATATCGGTCAGGAGAGGGGTCACTTTACATAATGTCCCTTATCGGCACAAAGCACTTGGTGCTTGGAAGGGGTCCTGCTCAGCTACCGAGGTGCGGTTCGCGCTCGTCCCGACGGAAGTGGGCGTAGGAGGCGGGCCTGAGCTCAGCCGCTGGCCTTCTGGACGGTTCGGTGATCGACGGCGCCATCGATGCGGTGGGCATGGGTGCGGTAGGCATGGGTGCGGTCGCGGCCGGCTCGGCCTCAGCGCCCAGGACGGCGTCATCGGCCGACGAGTCCGGCGCGGCGTCGGTGCGTGGAATCGCGACCTTCCAACCCACCGTCAGCACCCTGGAGTCCAACAGACGTCGTCCGCCGGGCTGCACGATGTCCCGAGAGGCCTCGAGGATCTCGGTATAGCGATGAGTCGCTCCGAGCCAGTCCCCAGCGATGCTGCTGAGCGTCTCCCCCTCGCGCACGCTGTGAATGTGGTATCTCGGCTCGCGGGCCAGTCGCTGTTCTCTTTCGCCCACGTCGTTCGCCCGAGGGGTCGTGGTGACGGGCGGAAGAAGGAGGTGGAGTCCGGGTGTCAGGAATCCAGGCCGTTCTCCGAGCAGGGACCTGTTCAGCCCAGCAATCTCGTCCCAGCGGCTTCCCTGACCCAGCTCGGTCGAGGCAATGGACCAGAGCGAGTCTCCCGGGAGCACGCGGTAGCTGATGTGGGATGTTGCGAGTGAGTCTGACTGCCCGCACTCCAGATGGTCCCTGGATTGACCCAGCCGGGTCACCGGGATGGAGCGTCGCCCCTTCGCCGTACTCCGCGAGGACGGCTGGGAAGCACCGCCCGAGGGGGCGGCCATCATCAAACGGGCGGCACTGCCGACCATGTGCCGGGCCACGGATTGAGGCACCTGAAACCCCGGAACGTCCGAGGAGGAGACGCCGCCCATCACACTGACGAGCTCCTTGAGGATCGATAGCACGAACACGGCCCACGCCGTCCCGACCATCACAAGCAGCATCGACAGCAGCAAGCTCAGAGCACCGGACCCGCTGAGCGCGGACCATATCGAGTCGTCAGCCCCTCCCATCCACGGGAGAGGACGGTCTATGCCCCACGCGACGGCAATGGGCACCCCGAAGACCAGCCCTAACAACGCGAGGGCATTGAAAGCTCCCGCAATCGGCCGATCCCGTTTCACTGCTGTGCCTCCGTAGCGCCTGAGCGTTTCCTTCTGCCGCTTCTGACGACCCTGCATGCTCTAGATCTCTCGAAAGTCTAGCCCAAACATATATTGAGTCTGGGGACGCCCTATTGGGTATGGCGGATGTAAAGTCCAGCCATTCGAGCGGAGTCTTTCGCAAACCACGGGCAGCGCCGCCTGAATTAGGGTTGAGCGCATGGCTGAATTCACCGAACGGACCCTTCGCGCGGACCACAGCACGCTCACGGCCTACGACCATGGCGCCCATGTGACGCAGTGGGTCCATCACGCCGTGCCGGTCGTCTGGGTCAGCCAACGCTCGAAGTACGCTGCCGGCCAAGCTATCCGCGGTGGCATCCCCGTGTGTTGGCCCTGGTTTGCCAACGGCCCCGGTGGTGATCGAAAGCCCAGCCACGGGCTGGCGCGGACCCAGTCGTGGCGTCTGTGGGACCAGGCTCCGGGGCGGCTGGCGTGGGCTCTGTCGTCCGTCGATCTCCCAGACACCTCACGGCACCTGTTTCCCCATCAGTTCGAGGCGACCATGGAGGTCACCCTGGATCCTGATGCCTTGCAGGTCACCCACACGGTGACCAACACCGGTGACCAGGGGTTCACCTACGAGATCGCTCTCCATACCTATCTGCACGTCGGCGATGTGCGCGACGTTGACGTGTTGGGCCTGGACGCCGCCGACTACTACGACAAGGTTGCCGAGGTCGACGCCACCCAGACGGGGCCGCTGCGTCTCGATGGTGAGACGGATCGCGTCTACCGCGAGGCGGGCCCGGTGCGGGTCGAGGATCCCGCTTTGGAGCGCGTCATCACCGTGACGCCGAGCGGCGCGCGCAATGTCGTGGTGTGGAACCCCGGTCCCGCGGGAGCCACCGAGATGAGCGACTTCGGTGACGATGAGTGGACCCAGATGATCTGTGTCGAGACCGCCAACATCGGTGATCAGGCGGTCGCGCTCGAGCCCGGAAGCGGCCACGCCACGACGACGACGATCACGGTGAGCGCTGGAAGCAGCCTCTGGCGCGGGTCCGATGACAAGATGTGAGGACTCGCCCGTCTGGGCAGCGTCACTTCGTTTGAGGGATCCTCTCTGTGAGCACGTCTTCCACTCCCCCGGCCTCCGTCGATCGCGGAGTTGTCATTGCCCGGTCGGTCAAGCTGTCGACGGCCTGGGCCGTGCGCTTCCTGGTGCTGGTGGCTACCGGCGCAGTCACTCTGTGGTTGATTGCCCAGGCCTGGGTTGCCTTCTTTCCGCTGATCATGGCTCTGCTCGTGACCAGTGTCCTGTGGCCACCGACCCGGTTCCTGCGTAGCAAGGGCTGGCCTGGAGGTCTGGCGGCGGCGAGCACCCTCGTGGTCGCCTTGGCGGCCGTTATCGGAGTCTTCTCCTGGATCGCTCCCTCGGTGATCGATCAAGGTGGTCAGGTGGTCGACTCGGCCAGCGCCGGCCTCGCTCAGCTTCAGGAATGGACGGCCGGTCCCCCACTGAACCTCGACAACTCCCAGCTGGTCGAGTTCGGCAACCAGGCGCGGACGGCGCTCCAAGGGCGGGCCAGCGACATCGCGGCGGGGGTTTTCACCGGCGTGGCGGCTGTGGGCAACGTGGTCGTCACCACCTTCTTGGTCCTCGTGCTGACCTTCTTCTTCCTCAAGGACGGCACGCGGTTTCTACCATTCGTCCACGGCTGGTCCGGGCGTCACGCCGGCCAACACCTCGTCGAGGTCAGCCAACGGGTGTGGAGCACGGTCAGTGGGTTCATCCGCACGCAGGCGCTGGTCGGGTTGATCGACGCCACGTTCATCGGTTCGGGACTCCTGATCGCCGGTGTTCCGCTGGCCTTCGCCCTGGCCGTGCTGACGTTCTTCGGTGCCTTCGTCCCGGTCGTCGGTGCCTTCGTCGCAGGCGGCCTGGCGGTCTTGGTGGCGCTCGTGTCCAACGGCTTCGGGACGGCGCTGTTCGTCTTCGTGCTGGTCCTGGCGGTCCAACAG
>JBASAN010000447.1:0-5193 GCA_049650625.1 Ornithinimicrobium sp. | reverse complement strand
TCACCACCGCATTCGTCGCGCTCATGGCGCTCGTCGGCGGGGGAGGCGAGCTCATCAACGAGCGCGTCGAGGCCAAACGTGCCGCCGAGCAGGCCGCCCGCGCCGGCGCCGACGAGTTGTCCGCCTCGGCACTGCGCTCGGGAAGCGACCAGGTCGACTCCGGTAAGGCCATCGCCCGAGCCAACACCGTGCTGCTCCAGGCGGGCTGGTCGGGTTCGGTCAACGTCCAGGGCAGTCGCGTCGTCGTCACCGTCACTGACAGCCGCAGCCCGCAGTTCCTCAGTCTCATCGGCGTAGGAGCGATCCGGATCAACGAGACCGGCTCCGCCGACGCCATCTCGACACCCGACGGCTGAGACATCGCTCAGAGCAACGAAGCGGCGACGGCGCGCAACGCGACGCCGACCCGAGAAGGAGAATCACCATGTCGAACAGGCTGATGCGCGGGATAAGGGCCCTGATCGTGTTGGTGGCGCTCCTAGTAGGCGCGCCCCTGGTCCTTCTCGCGTGGGTCGGGAACCCGTGGCCTACCGCCGGCTGGTCGGAGGTACAACTGCTCACCAACCGCACCATCCTCGGCGCCCTCGCCGTGGTCGGCTGGCTCGCCTGGGCGCAGATGGCCGCGTGCATCCTGATCGAGCTGACAGGCGCAGTACGCGGAAAGGCGCCCCAGCGCGTCCGGTTCGCCTCTGGCGGCCAGCAGCAGTTCGCCCGCGTGCTCGTAAGGTCGGTAATCGCCCTGTCGATCGGCGGGGGCATCGGCGTCAGCACCATCGGACCCTCCCTGGCCGCCACCGCCACCGCATCCCCGCAGCCCGAGACGGCGCCGACAACCAGCCACACAGTCGAGCGCCGCGCCGCCGACCAGATCGCACCCGGGCCCACCGTCACCATCGACCGCGACACCACGGTGTGGAAGCTCGCCGAGGTCCACCTCGACGACGGATCGCGGTGGCGTGAGCTCCTGGCCCTTAACCGCGGCGAGGCGCTCAGCGACGGCACCGCCCTCACCCAGGCCACCCAGACCATCTCAGCCGGCTCCACGCTTCGCCTCCCCGCCGGCGCACACGTCAACCACGCGCCCACCTCGCAGCGGGACCAAAAGGACCATCAGGACCGGCAGGACGGCAGCTACACCGTCAAGCCGAACGACACCCTGTGGGACATCTCGGAGACCAAGCTTGATGATCCCGCTCGCTACATGGAGCTCTACGAGGCATCGACCGGCACGGTCCAGCCGGGCGGGGATCACCTCGTCGACCCCGACCACATAGAAGTCGGATGGAAGATGACTATCCCCGGCAGCGGAACGGCACCCGACGGAGACCGCGGCCACCAGGGTGGGCAGGGCAACCAAGGTGAGGGCGACGACCGGGCCGGCGGTGAGCGGACGCCCGACACCCCCGACGTCGCGCCAGAAGACGAGGGAGACCAGGTAGACGGGGTAGACGGGGGCAGCGAGGCCGACACCACCGAAGAGCGGAGCCCCAACACCGAGAGGGCCGGGGACCAGGGCGCCGACGAGGCGAGCGACGAGAGCGTTCTCGACGCCGGCTGGGTCCTGCCCGGCCTCACCGGCGGGGGAGTGCTACTCGCCGGAGCGTTCTACCTCGGCCTGCAGCGTCGGCGTCGGGCGCAGTTCCGTGTGCGCCGTCCTGGCCGGGCCATCGCGGCACCGCCGCCCGAGCTGGAGCCGGCCGAGCTGGAGTCGGCCGAGATGACGATCAACGCTGCCGGCGGCCCTGTGGCGGCCACGGTGGCGTTCATGGACGAGGCCCTCCGACGCCTAGCCGAGCAAGCCCGCACCAAGCAGACCGAGATGCCGCCCCTAGCGGCGGTGCAGCTCGGTGAGGACCTGGTGACCCTTCACCTCAGCGGCCCGGCTGTCCTGCCCGCACCCTGGGAGGGTAGCCCGGACCGGCTGCACTGGTCGCGCTCGACCGCCGCGGCGGTCGAGGACCTCGCTCCAGACCACGGGTGGGCCGAGGCTCCCTACCCGATGCTCGTCACGATCGGCATCGACGACCGACGCGACGCGGCCGCGGCGCCACCGGTCGGCGACAGCGATCACCGCAGCGAGCAGCAGGACGACTTGTGGTTGCTCAACTGTGAAGAGCTCGGGACGCTCGAAGTCGTGGGCGATCCGACCCGGGCCGGGGACTTCGCGCGACACCTGGCCGCTCAGCTGGCGGTCAACCCGTGGTCGCGGCAGGTGAGCGTCGACTGTGTGGGCATCGCGCATGAGACCGAGGGTCTGGGCGACCGGATTCGCTATCACGACGCCGGGTGGGAGGGCGACCGCGCCACCTCGGAGGTCCTCGCCGAGGCGATCTCGATGGTCGACCGTGCTGCTAGCCACGACACCGACGTCAGCACCGGCCGTACCGGCGGCCTCGACGATGACGTGTGGCCCGCCCGGATGCTCGTGGTCACCGCCGAGGGCGACGTCGAGAGTGGTGCGCTGCATGAGCTGAGACACTTGGTCGCCACGCACGTGGGCCGAACGGGGACCGCCATCGTGGTCACCGCGACCTCGCCGGCCGCGCAGGACACGGCGCGCGGCCCTGTCGCGCCGTCCCGCGAAGGGCAGACGGTGACAACCGTCGTCGAGTTGACCAGTGCCGGCCGGGTGCGCCTCGACAACCACGGGCTCGACCTGGCGGCGGTCGGACTGACCAGCGAGGAGGCGCACGGCTGTGCGCTGCTCTACGCCCACAGCGAGATCCTCGACGACGTCGCAGTCCCCGTCGACGAGGAAGCCACCGAGGGATGGGAGTCGCTGGTCGACCACACCGGCGCCCTGCGACGCGAGCTGACCCTGCCGCGCAGCACTCCAGAGGAGGACCCCGACGAGCCGGCGACCAGCCTGCTGGCCGGCACGGACGAGGAGTACGTGACGGCAGCGCCGGTGGTCCCCGAGGACCTGGAAGCGATCGCGCCGAAGGTGCCAGAGAGCGTGCTGGCCCAGGTCAAGACCGAGGACCCGGCCCTGGACGCCGACCTGGCCGACTGGTTCGACCCGCACTGCCCGCGGCCCAAGCTCACCCTCCTTGGCCCGGTCGCGGTCCGTACGCACGGCCGGCCCCTGGCCAAGTACAAGGCGCTGTGCACTGAGATCGTCGCCTACCTCGCGCTCCGGCCCCGGAACGGCGCCACCCGCGAGGAGCTGGCCGCCGCCGTTGGCTGGGCCGACCCCGCACGCGTCCGCAAGTACATCGACCTCGTGCGCCACTGGCTGGGCGAGGACCCCGAGACCCACGAACACTACCTCCCCCACGCCAACAAGTCACCGGCAGCCAAGACTCGCGGTGTGAACGTCTACCAGATCCCCACCACCCCCAGGACGGGCTTGCTCTGCGACTGGGCGCTCTTCCGACGGTTACGAGCCCGAGGCGCCCACGCCGACCTCCTCCAGGCCCTCGAGCTGGTCACCGGCCGGCCCTTCGACCAGCACCGCCAAGGGGGCTGGAGCTGGCTGTACCAGGGCGACCCGCACGACCAGCACGCCGCCCATGCCATCGCCGACGTCGCGTTCACCGTTGTCACCCACTGTCTGCACGAAGGGGACCTGGGCCGGGCACGGGCGGCCACCGAGGTCGCCATTCTGGCAGTGTGGGACGAGCAGGTCGTCCAGCTGTGCCAGGTCGCGCTGACCGAGGCCGAGGGCAACAACACCGAAGCGATGCGCATTCTGCTCGAGGACGTCTGCAACCGCTCCGAGGATGGCGACGGACCCCTCGACCTCCCCGAGCGAACCCAGGAGATCATCCGCAACCACCAGTGGATCGCCAATTGATGGCCAGGGGTGGCGTGATGTTCGACAACGGGCCGCTGCGTGACTGGCTCCACGACCCACGTGCGGACGATCCGCGATCGGCACGCCGACATGGACGTCAGACCGTTCCCGTCCCTCGCGGTCGTAGGCGACGCCGTCGAGGCCGATCTGGTCCAACTCGGTACTGAGTGGCTGGAGCAATCTGGGCTGGAGCGTGAGAACGGTTGGGACGTTGACGCAGGCAACGAGGCGGTTGCTCAGGTGCCCGACGTCGCCCGAGCCGTCAACTGAGAGGCGCTCACGAAACGATGGCCCGATCGGTAGGTGACGCATCGAGGGCGCCGTGTGCGGCTGTCTAGAAGCGTCACATGCCGACGACGTCGACGAGCTCCTCGAGGCCGGCGAAGTCGATAGGGTTGCGGGTGTACAGCCGGGCGCCGTGCGCGTGTGCGGTGGCCGCGATCAGGAGGTCCATCACACGACCCCTGGGCTTTCGCCCGGCGTCGACGACGGCCGCTGAAAGACGGCCGTAGCTGGCGGCGACCGCGTCATCGACTGGCAGGGCGTCGAAGCGCTGCTGGAGCACGCTGAGTCGGCGTAGCCGCTCCGCGCGCACCGCGGTGGTCTTGGCAACCAGGACGCCGAAGTGCAGCTCGGCGAGTGTCACCGCACTGATGGCCAGCACGCCGGACATCGGGGATGCGCCCTCGTCGATGACCACGCTGGTGTCCAAGATCGCCCGCTCAGCCGGCGCCTCGATCGGGCCCGGGACCGAGGTCACCGACCGGTCCAGGGGTCATGTAGCTCGTCGTCGACAAGCTCTCGGTCTTGCGCCCAGTCCGGGTCGGCGGGGCCGTGGAACAGATCCTCGACCTCCCGCCAGGTCCTCCAGCGGGTGGGTCGCATGGGCACCAACACGGCGCTGGGTCGCCCGGAGACGGAGATCGTGATCTCCTCGCCGGCCTCGACGCGGCGGACGAGTTCGGACGCGTCCTGTCGCAGCTCGCGCAAACCCACGGTCTCCATGCTGCAACCCTAGCACGAGGTAGCATCTGTGCTACTGATGGGACGATCGGATGACCTCCTGGCCTCAACGCCCTTGAAGAGACTTCGCGCACCCCCATCCTCCGAACTTTCTGTAACTTTCGGGGGACGCCGGCTGACCTGCATAAACATACGTTCCCCTGCCGTGTCCCCCGCTGACTTGAGGTGTTGGGGGGACGCCGAGATGGACACCCGAGGGCCACCTTCCTGTCGTGCAGCGACACGACGGAAGGGAGGCCCGGGATGAGTGTGGGCGACCAGCTTGGACTGGAGGAGAACAGCGAGCTGCTGGACCAGGCGCTACGGATGTGGCCCCGCTGGGTGGCCGCCGACAGCCGCCTGGGAGTCGTCGAGAGCTTCGACGACCTGCGGCC
>JBASAN010000446.1:0-2141 GCA_049650625.1 Ornithinimicrobium sp. | reverse complement strand
GCCCGGGCCTTTCCTTGTTCGCCTGAGCGGGGCCGAGACTCGGTCTACATTTCCGAGGTGCACCGGTTCTCGAAGGCCGCAGGAAGCGACCCGCCGACTCTGGATCACGGTCGCCGCGCAATGACCGACCGGCGCAGGTCGACCACCCCGGCCCGACGAGGCCTAGGGTGGGCTCTCGCCGACGGCGGCCCGGTCAGCGAGCTCGCAGGTGGAAGGTGGTGACCCTGGTCCTCGTGGTCGTGGCTGTTCTGGCCGTGCTGCTGCTCGTGCGTCCCGTGGTCGGCACCTGGAACACCCCCGCAGCTCTCGTGGTGGGCTCGGTGTGCTTCCTGCCTGTCACGCTGTACGCCACGTCCGAGCGCTACCACGTCGGCATCGCTGCCCCTGCGTTCGAAGTCCGCACGTTCACCGTTGTCATCGTGTGCTGCTGGGTACTGGCAGCGCTGAGCAAGGTGCGGGTGAGGCCCGGGGCAGGCCTCGTCGTATTCGTGGGCTACTTGTGGATCGCCTACTTGTTCGTATGGCCGCAGACCTCAGAGAGCCTCGCGGGTGCAATGCATCTGACCCTCGGCGCGCTCGCTTTCTCCCTGGGTGTCTGGAGCCACCGAGCCGGCGGCGCCACGTCTGCGCACGTTATGAGCAGGATCTGCTTCCTTGTGGTCGCCGTCCAGGTCGTAGTGACCGCCCTGCAGTTCGCCGGCGTCCCGATCAATGCCGTCAGCGGCTCCGATGCCGAGTTTCTCGGAAACCGGGTCAACGGAACCAGCAACCACCCGAACAACCTCGGCAAGATGATCTACCTGCTGGGATGGATGAGCCTGGTGTGGACCAAGAGTGACCACACAGGTCTGCGACGGTGCGGCTACGGGGTGCTCTTCTTGGGTCTGCTCCCGCTGGCGCTCGCGGCAGGGCGCGCGAACCTCGCAGCCACGCTCGTGATGATCCTGCTGTGGGTACTTCTCCAGCCCCGGTCGAGTCCGGTACCGGGGGGGCGTGCCGTGGTGCTCGGGATGATCTCGGCGATGGTCGGGGCCGTCTTCATCCTGATCTCGCGCTTCGACTCCGACCCGACGAGCGGCGTTCGTGGTGTCCTGATCAGGCTCGCCCTGGACAACTTGCCGACCGATATCTGGTTCGGGGTCGGCCCCAACACCTACGTGACCGCGATGAGTCCTCGGACCGGCTCCTTCATCCCGGTCCACAACGTCTTTCTTCTCGAGCTGGTGGAGATCGGCGTCGCCGGGCTGCTGCTTTTGCTGCTTCCCATCGTCGTCCTGCTGGTGAGAAGCGTGGCGAGGCTGTCCGAGGTCGGCGAACGAGGAGACTACTCACGCGCGTTCGTGAGCGGGGTGCCCGGAATCCTGCTGATCTCTGCCACCGGGTGGGGCATCATCGGTACCGGGATGCTCCCACTGCTCGCCTTCGTGGTCGGGGTGCTCCACTGTGGAGTGGCCGGTCGCGATGAGGACGCTCAGGACACGCCTTCGATCCCGCGGACGACCCCCAGCAGGTCCGACTCGATCGTGTCGCGGCGGTAGGCCGAGCTGGCCCATGCGGCGCCGGCCCGGGCCATCTGTCCCGCTTCGGGCCCAGCGCTAAGCAGATCCAGCACGGCGGAGCTCCACTGACGGGGATCGGTCGCGGTCAGGCAGTGGGTGCCGGGCTCGATGCCGGCCTGACTGGCGGTGACGGGCGTGCATACGGTCGGAACGCCCATGTACAAGGACTCGATCAGCTTCATCTGGACGCCTGTCGCTGCCTGGACGGGAACGATGGAGACGCGCGCCCTGCGGTAGAAGTCTACGACCGACTCCACCCGACCGTGGACGACGATGCCGTCGTTCGCGAGCCGGCGCACCTGTCGCGTCGGGTCCGCCCCGACGACGTGCAGGCGGACGTCGGGCCGGCTTCGGTGTATCAGCGGGAGAACGTTGCGCGCGAAGAACTCGATCGCCTCGACGTTGGCCCGGTAGCTCATCCGACCGACGAAGACGATGTCGAGGTCCGGTTCGGCGGGGCGCTGTGGCACTCGGTCCGGCATGACGTGTGGACTTCGAACCAGGCTCGTGCTCGGGTGGTGCAGGTCCGAGGGTGAAGAGACGATGACGCGATCGAAGGTGGCGAACTGGGTACGTTCCACC
>JBASAN010000445.1:0-3936 GCA_049650625.1 Ornithinimicrobium sp. | reverse complement strand
AGGTCGACGTGGTGAACCAACGGATCACCGTGGAGCCGGGGGTCACGAATCTCGACATCTCCAGAGCGGCCGCGGCTGACGGCCTGTACTACGCCCCGGACCCCTCCAGCCAGTCGGTGTGCACCATCGGTGGGAACATCGCGGAGAACTCCGGCGGCGCTCACTGCCTGAAGTACGGCTTCACCACCAACCATGTGCTCGCGATGACGATGGTGATGCCGGACGGCTCGGTCATCGAGGTCGGTGGTGACGGGGTCGAAGGGGTCGGCCCCGACCTGCGCGGGGTGGTCATCGGATCCGAGGGCACGTTGGGGATCGCAACGTCCATCACGGTCCGGCTACTGCGTGTGCCCGAGACCGTGCGCACCCTCGTGGCCGACTTCGACTCAGCGCAGGCGGCCGGCGACGCGGTCAGTGCGATCATCGCCGACGGCATCATCCCGGCGGCGGTGGAGATGTTGGATGCCCTCGCCATCGAGGCGTGCGAGGCCGCCGTGAAGGCGGGCTACACCATCGGATGCGCCGCCGCCCTGGTCGTCGAGCTGGACGGGCCCACGACGGAAGTCGAGCAGCGGTTCGCCGACGTCGAGCGGATCTGCCGGGACGCGGGAAGCACCCACCTGCGCATCGCCCAGGGCGCCCACGAGCGGGCGCTGATCTGGAAGGGTCGCAAGGCGGCCTTCGCAGCGATGGGCAGGATCAGCCCCGACTACTACGTGCAGGACGGCGTGATCCCCCGCACCCGGCTGGGGGAGGCGCTGGCCCGCATGCAGGAGATGGCCGATGAGGCCGGACTGCGGGTGGCCAACGTGTTCCACGCCGGGGACGGGAACCTGCATCCGTTGGTGCTCTTCGACGCCGACGTCGAGGGTGAGGCCCACCGGGGCGGCGAGCTGTCCACTGCGATCGCGGAGCTGTGCGTGGAGATGGGTGGTTCGATCACCGGCGAGCACGGCGTCGGCACCGACAAGGCCTGCTCCATGCCGAAGATGTTCTCCGAGGAGGACCTCGCGGTCATGTTGCGACTGCGGACCGCTGTCGACCCGGACGGACTGGCCAACCCGGGCAAGATCTTTCCGACGCCGCGGCTGTGCGGGGAGCGCCCGGGGCCGTATCGGGTGCATCCCCTCGAGGCCGCTGGTCTGATCGAGCGACTGTGAGCAGCAGCGTGTCCGGGCAGGCGCCGGTGACGAGCACGGTCTCGCCCTCGACGGCGACGGAGGCCGCTGATCTGTTGGCTGACACGAACGGTTCGGTGCTGATCCTGGGTGGTCGCACCAAGGCGGACTGGGGCGGCCGGGTCGACCATCCCGATGTCGTCCTGGACACCAGCGCGATGCGCGGGTTGATCACCCACAACCCGGCCGACATGACTGCTTCTGTGCGGGCCGGGACGACGCTGACCTCCCTGCAGCAGCACCTCGCCGCCTCGGACCAGTGGCTCGCCATCGACCCCGCGACGGCCACACGCGGGGCCACGATCGGCGGGCTGCTCGCGACCGGGGACAGCGGCCCGTCGCGACTGCGATACGGGGGTATGCGGGATCTCGTCATCGGGGTCACTCTGGTGTTGGCGGATGGTGCGATCGGTCGGTCCGGGGGTCACGTGATCAAGAACGTCGCCGGCTACGACCTGGCCAAGCTGATGAACGGATCGCTGGGCAGCCTCGCCCTGGTCGCCGAAGTGGTCGTGCGTCTGCACCCGTTGCCGCAGTCGGTCACAGTGGCCGGGGTGACCGGACTCGATGGGGCGGTCCGCGTCACCGCGGCGTTGGGCAGGAGCTCGCTGGACCCCGCCGCCGTCGAGTGGAGCTCGCCCGCCCAGCAGATCCTGGTGCGGCTCGAGGGCTCATCCGAGCATCGGGCTCACGCCAGCGCAGCGGTCCGATCGATCCTGCATGAGCACGCCATGGACTCCGAGGTGCTGGAGCCTGAAGAAGCGGCCTCGGCCTGGCGGGGCCAGGCCGAGCAGGTCCTCGGTGACCCCGAGGAGACCGTAGCCAGGATCTGCAGCCTCCCCAGCGATGTGACATCCCTTGCCTCGGCGGCCCGGCGAGCGAGTGCCGAGCATGGGGTAGAGGTGAGCGTGGTCTCCAGCTTGGCGCTCGGCATACACACGGTGCGGTTCCGGGGTGCCGCTGCGCAGGGCCATGCCCGAGCCATGGCGGATCTTCGCGACGAAGCCCGTCGAAGAGGCGCCAGCGTCCTGCTGCGGCAGCGGCCCCGTGGGGTCGAGGAGCACCTCTCTGCGCTGGGTGAGCCACCGTCGAGCATCGAGGTGCTGCGACGGGTCAAGTCCGCGTTCGACCCCACCTCCCGGCTGGCCCCGGGCCGCTTCGAAGGTTGGTACTGATGGACTCGACCCCCAAGCATGCGTTGTTCGAGGCCTTCGACCCCGTGCGGCCGCCGAGCGACGCGTTGATCGATGACTGCGTGCACTGCGGTTTCTGCCTGCCTACCTGCCCGACCTACCTGCTGGAGGGGCAGGAGGCGAACTCCCCCCGCGGTCGGATCTACCAGATGAAGATGGCCAAGGACGGCGAGGTGCCCATGGACGCGGAGTTCGTGAGCAACTTCGACGCCTGCCTGGGGTGCATGGCGTGCGTGACCTCCTGTCCCTCCGGGGTGAAGTACGACCAGCTCATCGAGGCCGTCCGCCCGCAGATCGAGCGCAACTGGACCCGAACCCGGGGTGACCGAGCCTTCCGGGCCGTGATCTTTGCCCTGTTCCCCTATCCGAACAGGCTCCGACCGGCGGCCTTCTTCGGAGCGCTGTACCAGCGGCTTGGCGGGAGCCGGCTCCTGCAGGCGACCGGTCTGTATCAGCATCTCCCCGCCCGGTTGCGCGCCATGGAGGCCTTGCTGCCGCCGTTGTCCTGGCGCAGCGTGGTGGCGCGCCAACCGCAGATCACGCCGGCTACGGAGCCGCGGCGGGCCAGGATCGGGCTGCTGTCCGGCTGCGTGCAGCGGGTGTTCTTCGGTGACGTCAATGCGGCGGCCACCCGGGTGCTGGCGGCGGAGGGGTGTGACGTCGTGGCTCCACGACAACAGGCGTGCTGTGGGGCGCTGTCCGGTCACGCCGGGCGCGACGAGGAGGCCAGGCAGCGAGCCCGCGACCTGATCGAGGTGTTCGAGGCCGCCGAGGTCGACGCCGTCGCGGTCACCGTGGCCGGATGTGGGTCGGCGATGAAGGAGTACGGCGTCCTGTTGCGCGATGATCCGGACTTCGCAGAGCGTGCGGCGGCGTTCGCCGCTCGGGTCGAGGACATCAGCGAGGTGTTGGCCGAGCTCGCTCCCCGAGCCCCGCGGCACCCGGTGCCGGCCACCGTGGCCTATCACGACGCCTGTCACCTGCGTCACGCCCAGGGCATCACGGAGCAACCGCGGGCCGTGCTGCGCCAGATCCCCCAGCTACGGGTGGTCGACATTCCCGAAGCGGAGATCTGCTGCGGGTCGGCCGGCATCTACAACCTGGTGCAGCCGGAGGCGGCAGAGCAGCTGGGCCGACGCAAGGTTGCGCACATCGCCTCGACCCGACCCGACGCCGTGGTGACGGCGAACGCAGGCTGCCTGCTCCAGATCCGTCGGTACCTCGAGGATGGCGTCCCCCTCTTCCACCCGATCCAGCTCGTGGACGCCTCGATCCGGGGCGTGGACCCCGCCAGCGCCCACCCCGTCGACGATGCGTCCGTCGACCGCCCTAGAGGTCGCGCTGGACCCAGGTGACGTCGCACCATTGGTCGAACTTGTATCCCACCCGCCGAAAGACCCCGATCGGCTCGAAGCCCATCTCCGCGTGCATCCGTTCGCTGGCGTCGTTCGGCAGGGTCGCCCCCGCGACCGCGGTCCTGAAGCCCATCTCGCCGAGGCGATCGAGCAGAGCCTGGTAGAGCGTCCGGCCCCAGCCGTTGCCACGCCGGTCCCGATCCAGGTACA
>JBASAN010000444.1:0-17207 GCA_049650625.1 Ornithinimicrobium sp. | reverse complement strand
GCCAAAACAGTGATGTGCATGGGGCTATTGTCCTTGGTCCGCGCTCGCCTCAGAACGCCTGCCCGCGAAGGCGCCTCGGTGGCTCCTCCCCGGGGCTCTGGTGCTTGTAGCAGATCTGGGGTTGACGCGGAGGGATGACACGCGTGTAATTTAGACCTGTCGCGGGGTCCTCACCGGAGGTCGACGCGGCGTCCCAGTGCTGGCGAGGGTCGAGGAGGAGCCGTGCACGATTTTGATGTGTTGACGTTGTTGAGCGTGGAGGAAGGTGGCGAAGAGGCATCGTGGCAGGAGCGGGCGCTCTGCGCGCAAACCGACCCCGAGGCGTTCTTCCCGGAGAAGGGTGGCTCCACACGTGAGGCCAAGAAGGTGTGCGTCGGGTGCGAGGTGACGGCTGAGTGCTTGGAGTACGCCCTGGCTCACGATGAGCGCTTTGGCATCTGGGGTGGTCTTTCCGAGCGCGAGCGCCGCAAGCTCAAGAAGCGAGCGGTCTGAACGCCCGTTCCGAAGACCAGCAGGTGCCCGTGTCGAGGCAAGACCGGGCGGTCAAAGGTGTCACGGTCGTCGTGCACGTCACGAGCGACGATGAGGCGGACTTGTGGGGCCTCCTGGACGCGTTGGTCCCACAGGCTCGCTGGTGTGCACAAGTGCTGTGTTCGGGGGATATCGGGGGTAGGAGAGAACATCCGCTGAGCTCGGAGTACGGCGTGCCCGTACGGCCCCTGCCGAAGGGACGCGAAACGGTTGTCGAGCAGGCGGCAGCAGAGCTCGACCATGCGGATGAGTGGCTCTGGGTCTTGAACGACGCGAGCAGGCCCCGTGCCGACGCGTTGCAGCAGCTCCGCGCCGCCGTGCACGGGTCCAGTCGCGTGGGCATCGTTGGGCCGAAGCTGCTGGCCCTCGACGAGCCTCGCGCCGTGGTGGGGGTGGGGCACCGGATCACGGTGTGGGGACGATCCCTGGACTCCGTGGACGTCGGTGCGTGGGATCAGGGCCAGTTCGACGACCGCCGTGACGTGATCGGGGTGCCGCTGGACGGCATGCTGATCCGTGGCGACGTGCTGACCGAGATCGGCGGGCTGGAGCCGGCCTTCGACGGGCCGGCAGTGGGTCTGGATGTCTGCTGGCGGGCTCATCTGCTGGGATACCGAGTGCTTGTGGCCCCACGTGCCGTGGTCGCGGAGCCCACGACGGCCGAGGTATCCGCAGGAGACCGAGATCGAGCCCTGGTCGCGTTGGCCCGCGCTTCGCTATGGCGCCTACCCGGGCGCAGTGCGGCCATGTTCCTGAGCTCGCTCCTCTCGTTGCTGCTGTCCCTGGCGTTCCGACGGCCCCGTTCGGCGCATCGAGCGTGGGCCGAGCTGAGTGCCGTGGCTTGGCCCTTGCGGGCCTACCGCGCTCGGTGGAGGTTCCGTGGGTCGGCTGTGGTCTCCGAGGGTGACCTGCGCGGACTGTTCGCATCGGAGTCGCAGCGGCGTGCAGCCGCACGCGGCGCGCACGACTATGGCCCCGGGGCAGCGACACCCACGGAGCCGCAGGGCAGGTCGATCGGAGCCATCGAGGCCGGTCCCGTCTCGGAGGAGGCGCACTCCCTGGCTGACGACGAAGGATCACAGCCGCGACGGTGGTGGAGCTGGCCGCTGGCCGGAGCGCTGATGCTGGTGGTCGCGGCCACCACGGTGCGGTGGAGAGATCTCAGTGCTGGGCTGGCGCCGACGGGATGGGGCGTCACCGGGTCGGAGGTCGGCGCCGTCGAGTCCGACGCGGAGCAGGTCTACGACGCCTGGGCCCTTCCCTACTCGGGGGCAGGTCTGGGTGATCCGGACCAGGGCCCCCCGTGGCTGTTGCCGTTCAGCGTCCTCGGGTGGGTGGTCGAGCACCTCCCAGCGGGGCCGGACGGTCCCCACAGCGCCGCCTTCGTCACCGCGTGGGTGCTCTGCGCGTCCGGTGTGCTGAGTGTGCTGAGCGCCTACGTGGCTTCGCGGGTGGTCACCCGCTCGCGAATGGTGGGAGCGGCAGTGGCCGTCGGTTGGGCGGCGGCCACTCCGCTGTCCTTGGCGGCGGGAGCCGGGCGCGTGGGGCCTGTGCTGGTCCATGTCCTTGCGCCTCTGATGATCGCCGGCGCGGTGCGCGCAGCGCGCCACGGTAGCGCTGGCACATCGGCTGCCTTCGGTGTGGGTTTGCTGACCGCGCTGGCCACCTGGTTCGTCCCTCTCAGTGTCGTCTTCGGGCTGGGGGCGGGGGTGACAGTCGGCGTCGCCGCCCCGGGCTGGGCTCGTCTGCGCGCGCTACCAATTCTGTTGTTGCCGCCGGCCCTCCTGGGGCCGCAGCTCCTGCAGTTCGTCCATGACCCCATCCTCGTCTTGGGTGGGCCCGGCGCCACCGACACGGCGACCGCACCGGTCACGGCCTGGGAGGCGCTGCTGCTGCACCCAGGAGGACCGATCCCGTTGTCCCTGTGGTGGCTCATGCCGGCGTGGATCCTGGCAGTGCTGGGCGCGGCATGGTCTTGGCGCGGGCGGCGCCGCGGAGCAGCGTTGGTGCTATCGGCGGTCGCGCTGCTTGCGGTGGCCGGGGCCGTGCTGATCGGGCGACTCGACCTGGGGGCGCTGCCCAGGGGATATCCCGACGCGGGGCTCGCGGTGCGCGTGTGGTCCGGCAGCCTCCTCAGCCTCGCGGGTGCCGCTCTGATGTTGGCCGCCGGCGCCGGGGCCACCACTGTGCTCCGTCGCCGTCAGGACCCGGTGTCCAGACGGAGCCCCGGCACGGCCGCGGGATCGGTCCTGCTGACGGTCTCGGCCGCGGCCGTGGTGGCCAGTTTGGCCATTGCGGCCACGGTGCCCCTGGGGGCCGGTCTCACCGTCGCAGAGGCTCCCTTGCCGCCTGTGGTCGCCGAGCGCGCAACCGGCGCGGAGGCAGTGCGCATGCTCGAGCTCACCGTGGAACCGGCATCCGCGTCACCGACCCAGATCCCGCAGGCCCAGGGGTCGGTCAGGGCCGGGTACGAGGTGAGCTACGACCTGGTGGGTCGTGAGCCCGGGCCCTGGCTGCGGGACCGCACGCGTGATCTGGTCCGCGCGCAGGGGCGTCGCCACCCCGAGGAGAGAGGTGGCTCGGTCGGTCAGGCTGAAGGAGGCCCGGTCCCTGCAGTGGTGTCCGAGCTCTTGGACACCGCGGCGAGCCCGGTCACCGACCAAGCTCCCTTGGAAGAGGCTCTGGCCGACCTGGCGGTGGAGTTCGTGGTGGTCGATGCGCCAGCGGGAGATCCACTCCTGGACCAGCTGGACGGGTTGCCCAGCTTGGCCCGGGTCAGCTCCACCCAGGGGCTTGGGCTGTGGCGGGTCGTGCCGGACGCTGTGGGATCCCGAGTGTGGGCCGAGACGAGGTCCGGGGAGAGGGAAAGTCTGTCTCTTGCGAAAGGTCGGCCGACCGAGGTGCCGGTCGATGCACAGTTCGTGGCGATCTCTCGTCCCGGTGACTGGGCGCAAGTGGCCCAGGTGCGTATGGATGGGCAGCTGCTGGAGGCAGAGCCAGGCTTCCCGGTGCGCTATGCCGTGCCGCCGGGCGGAGGCTCGTTGACGATCGAGGTGGAGCGTCCTGATCAACGTTGGTGGTGGGTCACTGCGGGGCTGGCCGCGTTGTCCCTGTTCTTCGCGCTCCCCGCCATCGGCGCGTCCCGGTCCCGGACTCGCTGATGCCCAGCAAACGCTCCGCGCTCGTCCGGGTCGTGATGCTCGCGCTCGCCGCGCTGGCGCTGGTGCTCGCCGCGTCGCAGTGGCCCGGGGATATCGACGTCGGGGCATCTTCTGCATCTCCTGAGGTCGGGACGTCCTCACCGGGACCGGAAACGGAACCGATCCGTGCCCCCCTCGACGAGCAGGTTCGGGTCTGTCCCGGGCCTGAACGAGTGGGTTTGGATGACTCTGCCGTGCGTGAGGAGGAGCAGGAAGTGACTGTCCGAGCACGCGCTGCCCCGGTGCCGGCCTTGCCGGCGGACGTCACGGCGTCAACCGGGACCACTACCGGGCCACCCCCTGATGGAAGCATCGAGGTGTGGACTGCGGACGAGACCCCAGCGGCGGTCACCGACGCACGAACCTCCGAGGTCGGTGCGGTCGTCGGTGAGGGTGTCGGAGCTCGGGTAGTCGCCCAGGGTCCGCTGGCCCCGGGGCTCAGCGCCGCGCAGATCTACCTGGGCGACCAGGACCAGCAGCTCGGCCTGGCACTGACCCCATGCCGGGGACCCCAAGACGAGTCATGGTTGATCGGTGGTGGGGGCCAGGCTGGCCACTCCGAACGCCTGGTGTTGCTCAACCCGGGGCTGAGCGCGGTCACGGCCAAGGTCAGCGTCTTCGGATCGACCATGGACCCCGGCGCGGACTCCGCTGGTGCCGAGGTCGCGTTGAAGCCGGGTGCTCGCGAAATCCTCCTCCTGGACGCTCTGGCGCCCAGCGAGACGAGCCCCGTGGTCCGGGTCGTCTCCACGGGGGGCCAGGTCAGTGCCTTTCTCGGGGACCGTTTGCTTGAGGGCACCACCGATCACGGGACGGAGCTGACCGCACCTGTAGCGCCACCGTCAGAAGAGCAGGTGATCGTGGGCTTCGGGGTGCCGCAAGGGTCCGCAGACTCCGCGACCGTGCGGGTGGCGGTGCCTGGAGCCGAGCAGGCCGTGGTCGAGGTGCGCGCCCTCACCGCGTCAGGATCGGTCCCGTTGGCCCAGGAGGTCACGCTGGTGGAGGGACGGGGCACCTCCGACATCGCTGTCTCGGACCTTCCCGAGGGTAGTTACGCCTTGACCGTGAGCAGCGATGAGGAGCTGGTGGCGGCCGCTCGATTCCGTTCGGAGTCCGACGGCCAGGGTCGACAGGATGCCGCCTGGGCCCCCGCGACGCTGCCGTTGGGCGCTCTGTCCGGCACGCCCCTGCCTCAGGTCGACGGGCGGGCGCGGGTGAGCTACACACTTGACCTCTTCGCCCCCGACGGAGGAGAGGTCCGCCTGATCTCGACCGACCGGGCCGGCGCCACACAGGAAGACGTTCTGGAGGTGTCCGTAGGGCGGTTGCTGACCCGCGACCTTGGCACGGCGTCGGGGATATGGCTGGTGCCCGGCTCGGGCGGAGGGCAGATATACGCCGCAGTCCGTGGCGAGACTCAGGTGGTCAGTCGACCTGCCGACGACTCCGTGTCGCTGGACGAGACCGCTCCGAGCGCGTCACCGCAAAAAGAGGAAGGCGTTTCGTTGGTGTCGGTGTTGCCGCTGAGCGAACTCGGTCTGTACCGCTCGGTGGCGACCTTGACGCCCGCGCTGCCCTGAGCTTCTCGAGGCGAGGGTCGGCTCGCGCCGCTAGAGCAGATCCTCGGGATCAAGGCCCAGCATGGTCGCCAGCTGCTCGGTAACGACCTCGTGGACGATGGCGGAGGCTTCTATTGGTCCTGCGGCACGAGACTCCACAGGTCGTCGGTAGATCACCATCCGAGCTTTGACTCCGCCCTGCTCGGGAAAGAGTCGTCCTAGCGCGACGGTTCCCTCCCACGGCGCGGGGTCGGTGGGTGGCACATCCTCGACGGCGACCTCGAGGTCCGGCAACGTGGACCCGAGCCGTTGCTCGAAAGCTCCCACGGCGTCGAGGACCATCTCGTCGAACCGGCGGCGTCGAGGCATCATGACCGGCACCCGGGGCCAGGCCAGCGGGCCCCTCAGCCCGCGTCCGTGTCTGTCCCGAGAGGATGCACTGGTCACGTCAAGACCCTACGCCGGACGAGAAGGGGCTCGCTGAACAGCGGCGTGGTGCGGCCTCGTGTCGGTGGTGGCACTTACAGTGGTGTGTCGTGACCCTCTCCCGTCGGTGCTCTCGCACTGCCTGCGGCCAACAAGCCGTCGCGACGCTGACGTACGTGTACGCCGAGCAGACCGCTGTGCTGGGTCCGTTGGCAACGTACGCGGAGCCCCACTCCTACGACCTGTGCTCGGTCCACGGGAGCGGGCTCACCGCTCCTCGCGGATGGGACATCGTGCGGTTGGACCCCCCGGAAGGATCGGCGCCGCCGGCCGACGATCTCGTGGCTCTGGCCGAGGCGGTCCGGGAGCGTAGGCACAGTCCTCCTGCCGCTACGGCGCAGCCGGAGGCCCTCCAGGGGACGAAGCGTGGTCATCTCCGGGTGCTGCGGGACTGATGGCGACGAGGCGTTGAAATCGGTTGACCTGTCGCAGTTCATCAAGACCTACGACATCCGTGGGCTGGTCGACGAGCAGCTCACCCCGGCGGTCTGCCAGGCGCTGGGTTCCGCCTTCGCCCGTGTGATAGCCGAGCCGGACGGCCACACAGAGATCGTCTTGGGGCACGACATGCGTGCCTCCTCGCCCGTGCTGGCGACGGCGTTCGCCGATGGCGTCCAGGCCACGGGGGTGGATGTCGTCAGCATCGGACTCTGCGCGACCGACGTGCTGTACTACGCGTCCGGGACGCTGCGCTGTCCCGGAGCCATGATCACGGCCAGCCACAACCCTTCCGCCTACAACGGCATCAAGCTGTGCCGCAGCGAGGCTGCACCTCTGGAGATGGCCACCGGCCTGGCCCTGGTGCGCGACCTGGCCCAATGGCTTCTGGACCGCGGCGACGTCCATCCCCTCAGCGTGGCCTCGCCGGCGCTGGCCACCGGGTCACTGCGCCACCAGGAGGTGTTAAGCGACTACGCCGCCCATCTCCATCGCCTCGTCGACCTCGGCGAGATCCGGCCCTTGCGGGTCGTGGTCGACGCTGGCAACGGGATGGCCGGCCTGACCGCCCCGGCTGTCCTGGGGGCTGTTCCCGCTGTGGAGATGATCGGGCTCTATCTCGATCTGGACGGGACATTTCCCCATCACGAAGCCAACCCTCTGGACGCGGCCAACCTGGTCGACCTGCAGGCAGCGGTGCTCACCCACGATGCAGACCTCGGGTTGGCCTTCGACGGGGACGCTGACCGCTGCTTCGTGGTGGACGAGCGAGGTGCTCCCGTCACGGCGAGTGCTATCACCGCTCTGGTAGCAGCGCGGGAGATCGAGAAGGAGGTCGCCGCAGGAGTACCTGCCGGCGAGGTCAGCGTGGTGCACAACAGCATCACGTCCCGGGCCGTTCCGGAGACCGTGGCTCGGCTGGGGGGTCGGGCGGTGATGGCCAAGGTCGGCCATTCGTACATCAAGGCCAAGATGGCCGAGCACAACGCCGTGTTCGGCGGTGAACACTCCGGGCACTACTACTTCCGCGACTTCTGGCGTGCCGACACGGGAATGCTTGCGGCACTGCATGTGCTGGCGGCCCTGGGTCACCCGTCGAGCGAGGCCACCATGTCGGGCCTAGCCGGCCCCTACGACCCGTACGCGACGTCCGGGGAGATCAACTCGGTGGTCGACGACACGGAGGCAGCGCTGGGGCAGGTCCGCGACTGGGCGTCGCAGCTGCAGCCTCCGCCGGTCTTGAAGGACTTTGACGGGGTGCATGTGAGCAGCGCGGGCACGAGCGACAGTTTCTGGTCCGTCTCGGTGCGGGCCAGTAACACGGAGCCGCTGCTGCGGCTCAACGTGGAGGCCGGCGACGAGACCACCATGGCCGTCGTCCGCGACGCTGTGCTGGGGGTCATCGTGGGTACGGTGTCGTCATGACTGTGCCGATGGAAGCCTGGGTCCGCGAGATCCTGCGTTGCCCCGTGGGGCTGCACCCCCTGGTGGACGACCGTGATGAGTCCGGCGCTCCGGTGCTGGTGTGCCAGAGCGACTGCGGCGCCGAGGGCCGGCGCCGGCAGTACCGTATCGACACGGGGATCCCCGTCTTGCTCGCCGACGAGGCTCGTCTCGTCTCCGTGGATTCGGGGTCCGATGGCGCCACACATTGACGACGCGCTTCTCGACGACACCGAGGAGATGCTGCGCAAGGACACCCGGGGGACGCTGCGGGCCATGGCCACCGCCGGTGCACAGACCCGGGAGGCCCTGACGCTGAGCGACGAGGCCGGCATCGACCGCCTCGCCTCGCTCGGGCGTCCTCGGTCGGTCCTCGTGGCCGCTCTCGGCGGATCCGCCGTCGTTGCTGACGTGTTGGAGCTGCTGGCCGAGCCAGGGTCGCCCGTCCCGGTCCAGGCTCGCCGGAACCTCCCGCTGCCCGGGTGGGTGGGGCCGCTGGATGTCGTGGTCGCCGTCTCCCTGTCCGGTCGCGCGCCCGGCCCCCTGGCCGTCGCCGCCGAAGCAGCCCGGCGGGGCGCGAGTTTGATCACAGTCGGTGCCACCGACTCGCCGTTGGCCCAGGTCTGTGCCGCGGGACGCGGAGTGCACATCGGGGTGGGCCGGGGTCGCGTCAACAGTCGGACCTCGCTGTGGTCGTTGCTGACTCCAGTGCTCTTGGCCTTCGACAGTGATCATCTGGGACTGATCCCCTGCAGCCAGGGTGTCTTGGAGCAGGTCGCAGACCGCTTGGATGAGCAAGCCGAAGCCTTCCGCCCCTCCTCGGAGAGTTTCGTAAACCCCGCCAAGCTGCTGGCGGTACAGCTGGCCGAAACCGTGCCTATGGTGCTCGGCGAAGGCCCGCTGGGTGGCGTGGCCGCAGCCCGGGCGAGCTCGATGCTGGCCAGGACGGCCCGCATACCGGCGGCCTACGGAGAGCTACCCGACGCCGCCAGCCAGATTGTGGCCTGCCTGGACGGTCCGTACACCAGCAGCCCCGTGTCGGGAGCCGGCTCTCGTGCGCCTCGACCGGGGACGTACGACCGGAGCCGCATCCGCCTCGGCGATGTTGACACCAGCACCTGGGAGCCACACCACTTCGATGAGCCCGAGGGGGAGTTGGCCGAACGACGCAGGGGGCCGGACCCCAGCCACACCGGAATCTTCGCCGATCCCTACCTGGACTCTGCGGATTTCCCGCCGTTGGGCCTATGGGTGCTGACTGGCCCCGAGCGCGAAGGAGTCACGGACGCGGTCATCGCCACCGCCCACAGCGCCGGTGTGCGGGTCATGGAATCGCAAGCTGGAGTGGGGGAGCCCGTCGTCCAACTGGCCGACCACCTCGCGACGGTGGACTTCGCCTCGACCTATCTCGCGCTGGGGCTCGGCCTGGACCCTTCCATCTCTCCGCACGTGGCGGACCTTCGGGACCGCACTGGTTGACCCACCGAGAAGGTCGCACCTGCGCTCTGTAGGGTTCGGCGGATGACGAGTTCTCACTTCGACCTGATCATCATTGGCAGTGGTTCCGGCAACTCGTTGGTCGGCCCGCAGTACGCAGACTCCTCCGTGGCCATCATCGAAGCGGGAACGTTCGGAGGCACCTGTCTCAACGTCGGCTGTATCCCGACCAAGATGTTCGTCTACGCCGCGGAAGTGGCCCACACGGTGCACCAGTCGGCTCGATACGGTGTGGAAGCACACCTCGACTCCGTGCGGTGGCCCGACATCCGCAACCGCGTCTTCGGTCGCATCGACCCCATCTCCGCCGGTGGCCGACAGTTTCGGGAGGGCGGCGACAACACCACGCTGTTCACCGGCCGGGCCCGGTTCGTTGGACCGAAGACGCTCACGGTCACCGCTGCGGATGGGTCCGAGCAGGAAGTGTCCGGCGAGCAGATCGTGATCGCCACGGGCGCGCGCCCGATGCTGCCGCCGGTGATCGCCGACAGTGACGTGCCGGTGCACACCTCCGACACGGTGATGAGGCTCGACTCGTTGCCGAAGACCATGTTGATCGTGGGTGGCGGATACATCGCCTCCGAGTTCGCGCATGTCTTCAGTGAGCTCGGTGTCACAGTGAGCCTGGTGAACCGGGGCCGAGGTCTGCTGCGACAGGTCGACGAAGAGGTCAGCGCGGCCTTCACCACGGCAGCGCAGGAGCAGTGGGACGTCCGGTTGGGACTGACCGTCGACGCGCTGGTCGCCCGGGAAGGAGGGGGAGCCCATGTGACGTTCTCCGACGGGACCACTCTGGACACGGACGTGGTCCTGGTCGCCACCGGGCGTGTGCCCAACTCCGACGACATGGGTCTGGCGGAGGCTGGGGTCGAGCTGCACGAGGATGGCCGAGTCCGAGTCGACGCCTTCGGACGCACTACCGCCCCAGACGTGTGGTCTCTGGGCGATGTGAGCTCGAAGCACCAGCTCAAGCACGTGGCGAACCACGAGGCCCGCGTCGTGGCGCACAACCTGAACCACCCTCAGGACCTACGGCCCTTCCGGCACGACATCGTCCCCGCCGCGGTCTTCACTCATCCGCAGATCGCGACGGTAGGCCTGACCGAACACGAGGCCCGCGTCGCGGGCTACGACGTCACGGTCAAGGTGCAGGCCTACGGCGACACGGCCTACGGGTGGGCCATGGAAGACACCGAAAGTCTGCTCAAGCTCGTCGCTGACCGCAGGACCGGACTGCTGCTCGGAGCGCACTTCCTCGGCCCTCAGTCCTCGTCCCTGATCCAGCCGCTGATCCAGGCGATGACCTTCGGCCTGAAGACCTACGAGATGGCTCGCGGCCAGTACTGGATCCACCCGGCCCTGGCCGAGGTCGTCGAGAACGCCCTGCTCGGCTTGGATGTGGAGCACGCTGTCAGCATTCTCTGATGCTCGGACCGTACGATGATCCCGAGATCAGCACCCCCCTTCATTGAGGACAGGCATTCATGACGACCGACGTCGCTCCATTCGACTTCAAGGTGGCCGACCTCGGACTCGCCGAGTCCGGGCGCCATCAGATCCGGCTCGCCGAGCACGAGATGCCGGGTTTGATGGCCATCCGCGAGCGGTACTCCGCCGCCCAACCGCTGGCAGGCGCCAGGATCGCGGGGTCGCTGCATATGACGGTGCAGACCGCCGTGCTGATCGAGACGCTGGTCAGTCTGGGTGCCCAGGTGCGTTGGGCCTCGTGCAACATTTTCTCCACCCAGGATGAGGCCGCGGCTGCGGTCGTGGTAGGACCTGCGGGTAGTGCGGACGACCCGCAAGGAGTGCCAGTCTTCGCCTGGAAGGGCGAGAGCCTCGAAGAGTACTGGTGGTGCACCACCCAGATTCTGGACTGGCCCGGCGCCGACGGCGCCAACATGATCCTGGACGACGGGGGAGACGCCACGCTGCTGGTCCACAAAGGCAAGGAGTGGGAAGCCGCCGGGGTTGTGCCCTCGGCCGATGAGAACGACCCGCACGAGTGGAAGGTCATCCTGGAGACGGTCCGCGCGACTCTGACCCAGCGCCCCGACATGTGGACCCAGGTCGCGAACGACATCCGCGGGGTGACCGAGGAGACGACGACCGGCGTGCACCGGCTGTACCAGCTGCATGAGGCCGACCAGTTGCTCTTCCCGGCTATCAACGTGAACGACGCGGTCACGAAGTCGAAGTTCGACAACAAGTACGGCTGTCGGCACAGCCTCATCGACGGGCTGAACCGTGCGACCGACACGTTGATCGGCGGCAAGACCATCGTGGTCTGCGGCTTCGGGGATGTGGGCAAGGGGTGCGCCGAGGCGCTGGCCGGTCAGGGGGCTCGCGTCATCGTCACCGAGATCGACCCGATCTGTGCCCTGCAGGCCGCCATGGAGGGATATCAGGTCGCCGCGTTGGCCGACGTGCTGGACCGTGCCGACTTCTTCGTGACCACCACCGGATGTCGGGACGTCATCACCGCCGCCGATATGCGAGGCATGAAGGACAAGGCGATCGTGGCGAACATCGGCCATTTCGACAACGAGATCGACATGGCGGGGCTAGCCAGGATCCCTGGAGTCCAGCGGATCGAGATCAAGCCGCAGGTGCACGAGTGGGTCATGCCCGCGGAGACGGTGACCGACGACGAGGCCGGGACGAGTCGGGATTACGCCGAGCGGTCCATCATCGTGCTCTCCGAGGGCCGACTGATGAACCTGGGTAATGCCACGGGCCACCCCAGCTTCGTCATGTCCAACTCCTTCGCCAACCAGACCTTGGCCCAGATGGAGCTGTTCACCAAGCCCGAGGAGTACCCCCTGGGTGTGCACGTCCTGCCCAAGCACCTGGACGAGGAAGTCGCCCGACTCCATCTGGAGGCACTCGGCGCCGTCTTGACCGAGCTCACCAAGGAACAGGCGGAGTATCTTGGGGTGGATGTGGCCGGGCCCTACAAGGCGGACCACTACCGCTACTGAGTCCAGGATGGGACGTCCCGGCCACGGCGAGAGAAAGCAAGTGATGTGAACCCTCGGATTCTGGTTGTCGATGATGATCAGGCGTTGGCGGAGATGTTGGGCATCGTCCTGCGCAAGGAGAACCTCGATGTCGCCCACTGTGCCGACGGCGGTCGGGCGATCACGATGTTCCGCGAGTACCGCCCCGACCTGGTGCTGCTCGACGTCATGCTGCCCACCACCAACGGGGTCGAGGTGTGCCGCCAACTGCGGGCCGAGTCCGGTGTGCCGATCGTCATGCTCACGGCGCGGACCGACTCGCATGACGTGGTCGCCGGCTTGGAGGCCGGCGCCGACGACTACGTCGTGAAACCCTTCAAACCCCAGGAGCTGATGGCACGGGTCCGCGCCCGGCTGCGTCGGGTGGACCGCTACCGCGAGGAGCAGCTCCGGATCGGAGACGTTGTCATCGATGTCTCCGGACACTCGGTAACCCGAGCCGGCGAGGTGGTGCCGTTGACGCCGCTGGAGTTCGACCTGCTGGTCGCACTCGCAGGGCGCCCCTCGCAGGCCTTCGACCGGGAGTCGCTGTTGGAGCAGGTGTGGGGCTATCGGCATGCGGGGGACACCCGTCTGGTCAACGTGCACGTGCAGCGACTGCGCTCCAAGATCGAACGCGACCCGGAGAACCCCAAGATCGTCCTGACGGTGCGTGGTGTCGGCTACAAGGCCGGGTCTGGCTGAGCCGCGCCGGGTGGCTTCGACCTTCGCCGGCGCTGCGCAGTCCATCCGGTCGTGGTTTCTGGCCTGGTGGCGCTCATCCCTGCGACTGCGGGTCATCGTGGCCACCCTGGTCGCCGGCACAGTGTTGGCGGCGGCGCTCGGGACGTTGTTGTACCAGCGGATCGCGGTCGGCTTGGTCGAGCAGGCCGTCACCCGAGCGGAGGCCGACGCCGCGCAGCAGGTCCAGCGAGCCCAGGAGCTGTTGGATGCCACCGACCGTCGAGACGACCTCGGACTGTCGGCAGCGGCGTTCGACACCGTCAACCAGGTCGTGTCCGGCAGGCAGGGCGACAACCGTCAGGCGGTGCTGGTCCAGTCCCTGGACAGCGAGCGGGACACGCTGATCTCCCCGGTCACGTTCGGAGGCTTGAACGTCTCTGACGTACCGGAGGATCTGCGGGAGGCGCTGCAGCAGACCCCGGGTCTGCAGCAGGTGGTCGTGACCCCTGTGCCGGGAGCCCAGGAGGACACCGAAGCCACCGCCGTCTCGGTAGCCTCTCGCGTCCAGATCCCGCGAGCCGGACCTTACGACTTGGTGCTCATCTATCCGCTGGACCGCGAGCAGGAGATCCTCGACCTGATCCGCGAATGGTTCCTCATCGGAGGGATCGGTCTAGCGCTGCTGGTCAGCGGGTTGGCGTGGTTGGCCGCGCGGCTGGTCACCGGTCCGGTGGGACAAGCAGCGGCGGTGAGCCAGGACCTGGCCCGCGGCGAGCTGGACGAGCGGATGGACGTCAACGGCACCGATGAGCTCGCACGTCTGGCTACGTCCTTCAACACCATGGCCGACAGCCTGCAGCACCAGATCCAACAGCTGGAGCAGCTCTCGCTGGTCCAGCAGCGTTTCGTGTCCGACGTGTCCCACGAGCTGCGCACCCCGTTGACCACCATCCGCATGGCCGGCGAGGTGTTGCACGCCTCCCGAGACGACTTCAGTGCGCCGGTGTCCCGCTCGGCCGAGCTCCTCTACAGCGAGCTGGACCGCTTCGAGGATCTCCTGACCGAGCTGTTGGAGATCAGCCGCTACGACTCCGGGACAATGGTGATGGAAGCACAGCCGAGCGACCTCATCGGGATCAGCCACGCCGTCGTGGAGTCGGTGCGCCCCTTCGCGGAGCGGGAGGGAAGCTCGATCCGGGTGGCGAGTAACCCCCCGGTGGTGGTGGAGATGGATTCGCGACGCGTGAGCCGGATCCTGCGCAACCTGCTGATGAACGCCGTCGAGCACGGTGAGGGCAAGCCCATCGATGTGGCCTTCCACGAGGACGACACCATGGTGGCGGTGTCGGTGCGCGACTATGGGATTGGTTTGGAGGCCGACCAGTACGAGCGCGTCTTCGAACGGTTCTGGAGAGCTGATGCTGCCCGGACTCGGACCACTGGCGGGACTGGTCTGGGGTTGGCCATCGCTCGTGAGGACGCTCATCTGCACGGCGGTCGGCTGGAGGCAGCGGGCCGTCCCGGGGAGGGTGCCTGCTTCCGCCTGACCCTGCCCCGCGAGGCAGGCGTGCAGCTGCCGCTGCGTGAGGACGCGCACGTGCCCAGCATCGAAGAGCTGTTCGGTGACATGGCGCCGCGTCCGCTGGCCTCGAAAGGACCGGTATGAGAAGAGACCCGATGGTCGCACCCCCGGCCGAGCACAGGGCTTCCCGGACCGCACCGCGACGCCTGAGAACTCGTCGCTGGGCAGCAGCCCTGCTGGTGGGCGCCCTGATGGGGCTGACGGGTTGCGGCGGGCTGCCCACGAACGAAACGCCCCGCGCGGGTGAGCCGGTGCTCGGACAGCCGCGTCAGGTCATCCAGGTCCGGCCCGAAGGCCCGATCATCGACGCCAGCCCGGAGCAGATCGTTCGCGGGTTCCTGCTGGCCAACGTCAGCTTCGCGGACAGCCACGAGGTCGCCCGTGCCTACCTGACCTCCGACCTGGCCTCGTCCTGGGTGCCTACGAGCCAGATCCTGATCTATCCGAGCGACTATGAGCTGATGTCAGCGCGGGAAGACGTCGTCGAGGTGAAGGTGCCGGTGGAGGCCGTGCTGGACAGTGACGGCCGGTTGAGCCAACCCCCCTCGGGCGGCACCCGTCGCCAGGAGTTCGGTGTCACCCAGGTCGGCGGGCAATGGCGGATCAGTGAGTTCCCCGACGACTTCGGTCTGTTGCTGTCGGCCAATGCCTTCGAGGCGCAATACCGCACTGCTGCCATCAACTACCTTGCTCCCGAGCGCGACGAGTTCGTGCCCGAGACGCGGTGGTTCTCCCGGGACGAAGGCCTGCCGACCGCTCTGGCCCGAGCCCTGCTGGCCCCCGTTCCGGAGTATCTCGCCGATTCCGTGCGTACCGGGGTGACCGAGGAGACCAACCTGGTGGCCGGCGCGGTCCCGCTGGACCCGGCCAGCGGCACGGCCACGGTCAACCTGCAGGGGGCCGGGCTTACGGAGGACCCGGACCAGGTGCGGGCGCTGTACGCCCAGTTCTTCTCCACGTTGAGTCAGGCGGCAGGGGTGCGTGACGTCGAGCTGCAGATCAACGGGCAGCCGCTGCGAGCCCCCGGCGTCAGCGGTCCGGTGAGCTCATTGGAGCAGGTGGGCATGAGCGACTCGGATCCTGCCACGCCCTACGCGGCGTTGCGCGTCGGCTCGACCCTGACGGCGGTAGATCCGGTGAACTACGCTCTGCGAGACCTCCCCCGCGACGAGCGCGAGGATCTCGGTCTGGACTTTCCGACCATCTCGACCCGGTGGATCGACGTGGCTATGGACCACTCTGCCGAGCAGTTCGCGGGAGTCGACGCCGACCGCGGCACGCTGTGGCGTCGTATCGGCGATGAACAGATCGAGCGGGAGGACATCGGTGAGGACCTCTCGGCCCCGATTTTCGACGGGTACAGCTCTCTCTGGGTCGCCGGTCGCGCGTCCACCGGACCGCGGGTGTGGGCGATCGCCACGGACGAGGGGATCTCCTCCCTGGCCCGACCCGTCGAGGCTGCTTGGCTCGAACCGCAGATGAAGATCCAATCGCTTGCCCTCGCTCCCGACGGACAGCGTGCCCTGGTCGTCGTCAGAGATCCGGGCGCGGACCCCGACCCTGATGTCGAGGGGACGACCAGCGTGCTGCTCAGCGGGGTGGTCCGCGATCAGGAGGGGCGGCCGACATCGCTCAACCCTCCGCGGATCGTCGCCACGACCATCACGTCCGTCGCCGACGTGACCTGGGCATCGGAGGACTCGCTGGCGTTGTTGGGCCGACAGGAGGGTGACGACGAGTCCCGTCCCTATCTGCTCCCCGTCGGAGGGTGGCTCGACCCCCTGCGGGCCGAGCCGGGTGCACAGACGTTCGTCGGAATGCCGACCGGCGACGGATACAAGCTGGCGCTCGTCACCAGCGACGGTCGGGTGCTGACGCCCGAAGGGGCCGGTTGGTATCCCTACCGCAACGGCGACGACCTGATCGTGCCCGGACCCTGACCACCCGGCTCCCTCACGGGGTCCGTCCACAGCGGGTCGTCCGGGTGAGCGTGTACCTGCCACGCTGATCTCATGCCGGGTCAGCAGCCGATGCGAGAGGCGCTCGAACTGCTGCTGCCGCAGCGCTGTGCGGGATGCGGCGCCTCCGGGGCGGGCTGCTGTGACACCTGTCGGCAAGGGCTGAATGCTGCCCGACCGGGCCCTGCTCGACCGCGACCCTGCCCGCCGGACTTTCCGCCGTGCTGGGTTGCAGCGCCATACACGGGGCCGTTGCGGGACATCATTGTCGCCTGGAAGGACCAGGATCGCGCGCACTTGAGCCGAGTGCTGGCTCCGCTCCTGGCGCGCACTGTGAGGACTGCGCTCGGCGAGTGCACGCCCCTGACCCGACAGCTCATCGCAGCAGGTGGCGCCGTGGCCGTGCCCATTCCGTCCCGCGCCGCAGGAACCCGTGTGCGCGGGCGTGTCCCCGTAACGGAGGTGCTGCGCATGGTGCTGCCGGACCGAGCCCCAGGGGCCGCTCTTCGGCCGCTGCAGGCCCTGAAGTACGTCCGACCGGTGCGGGACCAGGCGGGACTGGGTCACCGGGACCGGGCCCAGAACGTCACGGGGGCTATGGCAGTGTCGAGTCGGCTGGCCCGTCACCTCGAGGGGGTCCCGGTCATCCTGGTCGACGACATCCTCACCACCGGAAGCACACTGGCGGAGGCCACTCGTGTGGTCCGCGCCGCCGGTGCGGGGCCGGTGCTCGCGGTTGCCCTGTCGGCGACCGAACGGCGCAGCACGAGAGGGCCCGATCGCGATCCTGCAGGCATTCCACCGGAGTGCTCTCGGGACTAGGGTGAGGT
>JBASAN010000443.1:0-3825 GCA_049650625.1 Ornithinimicrobium sp. | reverse complement strand
CCGCGCACCGGGGGGACCGGCACCGAAGGGGGCCTGGAGACGGTCGTGCCCGACTCGCTGGTCATCGACGGGTCGTCCATGGCCGAGATCATCGACATCGACGAACCGAACATGATGGCCACGGCGCAATGTGGCACGCCGCTGCGCGTGCTGGAGGCGCAGCTCCGCGCTCGCGGTCTGACCACGGGACATTCGCCGCAGTCCCAGCCGCTGGCGCAGATGGGTGGCTTGGTGGCTACCCGGTCGATCGGCCAGTTCTCCACCCTGTACGGCGGGATCGAGGACATGGTGATGGGCCTGGAGGCCGTGCTCCCTGGCGGAGAGGTGGTCCGGATCAAGAGTGTCCCGCGCCGGGCCGCGGGGCCGGATATCCGGCACGTCTTGATCGGCAACGAAGGTGCTCTGGCCTTCATCACCGAGGTCACCGTCAAGGTCTTCCGCTGGATGCCGGGGTCGGCTCGGTATGTCGGCCTGCTGATCCCGGACTTCGGTGACGCGATCGGGGTGCTCCGGGAGGTCATCGTCTCCGGCTACCGGCCCGCCGTGGCCAGGGTCTACTCACCCCAGGATGCGCGGCAACACTTCCCCGACCACCCGCAGGACCAGAACCTGGTGGTGCTCAGCGCCGAGGGCCCGGGCCCGATCGTCGAGGCGACCGTGGCCGCGGTCGAACAGATCGCGACCACGGTCGAGCACACCGCGGTCGACCCGGAGCGGATCAAGACGTGGTTCGAGTCGCTGAACTGGGGCCCGGAGAAGATCGAGGCGGAGAAGGCCGACATGCTCCGCGACCGGCGTCTGGGCTACACCACCGAGGTGTCCGTGGACTGGTCCCGCACCGCCGAGCTCTACGAGCGGGTGATGCGCCGGATCAACGACACCTTCACCCACGCTGGCGACCTGCATCTCCTGGGGGCGCACTCCTCGCACTCCTACCAGACCGGCACCAACCTGTACTTCGTCTACGACTACACCATCCGGTGTGAGCCGGAGGAGGAGCTCGAGACCTACCACCAGCCGCTGAACGCCATGATCGTCCAGGAGGCGCTGGCGGTCGGCGGGTCGATGGCCCACCATCACGGGGTTGGCAAGTACCGCACGCCGTGGATCCGGGAAGAGCACGGTAGTGCCTACACCCTGCTCAGGGGGCTCAAAGACGCGTTCGACCCGGCGGGCATCATGAACCCGGGCACCATCTATCCCCTCGAGGAGTGGTCACGTGAGCCGGGCCTTGGGCGTTGATGACGACCCGTCGATGAGCCGCCGGCCGGAGCTGATTCTCGCGATCGATGGCGGCTCGCAGAGCACGAAGGTCACGATCTTCGACGCTGTCGGTTCGATCCGCGCGCAGGGGCGAGCACCGTTGCGGCCTTACCTGCTGACCTCCGATGGCCGGGCCGTGCACCCCGATGACGACCTGTGGGACTCCCTATGTGCGGCCACCCGGGCCGCGATGTCCGATCTGCACCAGCAGGGGATAGCAGACCCGACCGACATCATCGCCATCGGCCTGTGCAGCATTCGCTACTGCCGGGCGCTCATGGACGCATCCGGGCGGCTCGTCGAGCCGGTCCTGAGTTGGATGGACACGCGGGTCTCGGAACCCGCTCGTGACCTCGACGCGTCAGTGTCGACAATCGCCAGCGCGGCGGGATACCTCACCGTGCGGTTGACCGGTCAGCGCCGAGACAGCGCTGCGGCCTACAAGGGGATGTGGCCGATCAACGACGCCGGAATGGCGTGGTCCGGGGACCCGGCTGACTTCGACCGCACCGGTATGCCGGCCATGCTGCTGCCGGAGCTGGTCGCGCCGGGAAGCCAGCTCGGTGAGGTCACTGCGGTAGCCGCGCACGCTACGCGGCTGCCCGTGGGCTGCCCGGTCTTCGCCACGGCCAACGACAAGGCGGTCGAAGCCCTCGGAGTCGGCCTCTCGGCGGCATTCGACCGATCGGCGGGAGCGGGGCAGCAGACGGTGCTCCTCTCGCTCGGCACCTACATCGCCTCGATGACCGCGGATCGGGCGTCGACCGTCCACCCGGCATCCGGCGGACCGCATACCTGGGTGAACTCATCTGCCGTTCCGGGTGAGGTGCTGTTGGAGAGCAAGGGCATCCGACGGGGTATGTGGACGGTGTCCTGGCTGCGCAACCTCCTGACCTCGGCTCCCGGCACCAAGGATCTGCCGGGCACGCAGGCCTGGCTGGAGCAGGGCGCTCGCGAGATTCCCCCCGGGTCCGAGGGGCTCTTCGTGGTGCCCGACTTTCTCGCCGGCCCCGACGGACCGGAGCGTCGAGGCAGCATCCTTGGGCTGGCGGGCCAGCATGGCCCTCATCATCTGCACCGCGCGGTGCTGGAGGGCATCGTGCTCACCATGCGAGGCCACACTCGTGCTCTGATCGAGGCGCTGGACCTTCAGTCTGCCCACGTCGTGGTGGCTGGTGGCGGGGCGCAGTCGGACCTGATGATGCAGCTTGTGGCCGACTCCTGGGGTATGACCGCGATCCGTGCCGGCATGCCTGACGCCGCCGGGCTGGGGTCGGCCGTCTGCGCCTGTGTGGGCGTCGGGGTGCACCCCGACTTCCCGGCGGCGATCGCGGCCATGGTTCGTCTGGGACGGGCCTTCACTCCGGACGCGATCGCGACGGGGCGGTATGCGCAGGTGGCCGAAGTGTTCGGGTCCCTGACGGACTTCACCGACCCGATGTACCGCTATATTCACGCAGCTCAACCGTGAACCTCGGCAGCATGGCCTGGGTCAGGGGTCCGATCGCCAGCGCATAGAGCACCGTGCCCAACCCCGCAGTGCCGCCGAGCGTGAAGCCGACCAGCACCACGCTGACCTCCAACGCCGTGCGGACCACTCGGATCGATAGTCCGCTGACGCGGGCCAGCCCGGTCATCAACCCGTCACGAGGACCAGGGCCCAGCTGCGCCCCCACGTAGAGCGCGGTGGCCAGACCGTTCAGCGCGATGGCACCGAGGAGAAGGGGCAGACGCACCGTCAGCGAGTCCAGGTCCGGAGTGAGCGCCAGCGTGAGGTCGGCGGAGAGGCCCACCAAGAACGCGTTGGCGATGGTGCCGAGACCGGGACGCTGTCGCAGCGGGATCCAGATCAGCAGCACGACGATGGAGACGAGGATCGTCATACTGCCGAACGACATCGGCACATGCTGGATCAGCCCCACGGACAGCACATCCCACGGGATCAAGCCGAGACTGGCCCGAATGACCAACGCCATGGAAGCGCCGTACAGGAAGAGACCGACCGCGAGTTGCATCAGCCGGCGAGCCAGTCGCCCAGCCCGGAGCTGTTGCATGGGTCCGAGGTTGGCGAGCTGTCGTCGTTGGGTTCCGGTGTCGCTCATGGATCCAGTCTGAGGAGAATTGGCTCCTTAAGAAAGGTCCAATTCGTCGTCAGTGGTCTGAACGAGTCATCTCTACCGTCTCAGGCGTCAGCCGTGCTGGTCTCGGCTTCCTTCTCTCGGGCCCTGGCCCTCTTGGCGGCCGGACCGAACAGCCACAGCCCCACCCCGACAGCGGTCAGGAACAGGATCGTCATGCCGATGAGCAGTGGGTAGGGACCCGTCTGGAAGATCAGTGGCACCGCTGCCGCCGTGACCAGACCGCCGCCGAAGAACGGCTCGAAGACGAGCTGCTTGTAGCCGAAGGCTTCGAACGCCGGACTTTCGGCGTCCGGGTCCACGATGCGCATCAGGATGAGTCCGGTGGCGGTCACGCCCATGGACTGGCCGAAGTCGCCGATACCGCGCTCGAACCAGTAGTCCGGGATCACCCGCGGAGCGAGCCAGAGCAGCAGGCCGACGT
>JBASAN010000442.1:0-7455 GCA_049650625.1 Ornithinimicrobium sp. | reverse complement strand
TCCGGCGACTGGACTCGCGAGGGCTCCTGATGTGGACCTGGCCCCACGAGCTGCGCACCCGTCAACCCCAAGGGCCGTTGATCACGTTGCGCCCACTGCGACGCGCGGACCGGGTGCCCTGGCGTGAGCTACGCGCCCGCAACGCCCGCTGGCTGCAACCCTGGGAGTCCACGCCGCCTGGGGGGATCAACGTCTCGCCCAGTTTTCGCCGGCTCCGCCGGAGTTATGACCGGGGGGCTGAGGAGGGCAAGCTCGTCCCGTTCGTGATCGACGTCGAAGGGGTGCTGGTGGGCCAGATGCACCTGTTCGACCTGCAGTGGGGGCCACGGTGCTCAGGATCGGCCGGGTACTGGCTGGACGAGAAGGCTACGGGCCAGGGGATCGCCACCTGGGCGCTGGCCATGGTCTTGGACTACGGTCTCGGCGATGTCGGACTGCACCGGATCGAGGTCAACATCCGCCCGGAGAACGCACGCAGTCTGGCCGTGGCGCATCGCCTCGCGCTTCCGGAGGAGGGGTTGCGCCGATCGCTGATGCACGTCGATGGGGCCTGGCGAGACCACCGCTGCTTCGCGGTGGTGGCCGAGGACGAGGCCGCCGGATCTCTGGTGCAACGCCTCCGCGCATCGACCCCAACGCCCTAGTCACCAGGTAGTTCGCCGACACACCGCCCGGCTGCCCTGCGGGGGGAAGCCCAGCGCCTACCGTGACGTGTGTGCTTCCCAGTAGCCTGATCTTCGCAGTCATCCTGGCTGTGTGGGCTGCCTATCTGATGCAGCACTGGGTCCGACGCCGCGATCACATCGCGACCGCGCGGTCCGTCGACCGGTTCTCCGAGGCCATGCGGGTGTTGGAACGGCGTCAACGCCGGCCACACCTGGACCTCTCGGAGCCCACCGCCCGGTCGTATGCCGTCTCGCTCACGCGTCCAGGGGCTCCGGACGTCGTCGTCAAACGCGCCCAACCGTCGGCCTCCGTGGCACCAGCCCCTGTGGTGCCGGTGGCTCGCGAGGTGACTCCTCGCAAGGCCGTGGCTCGGCAGATCGCCGCCACGGGTCGCTCGACCAGGACCGCCTCCGTGGATACCTCGGTGCGTACCCGGGGCGTCCTGCTGCTGTTCGCTGCCGCTGTGATGCTGATCGGGACGGCCCTCGGGACGATGGCCGTGCTGCCCTGGTGGACCATCCCCGTCGGCATCGGCGTCTTCGTCGTCGCTCTCTTCGCGGTTCGCCAGTCCGTGCGCCGGGCGGCCCGATCCACTCGACGTGCCCGCGCTGCACGGCCGAGTGCCTCCGCGCGTGGCTCGGCGGTCAGCGCGCCAGCGGCCGTGACGTCTGCTCGGTCGGCCAAGGTCGGTCGCAGCGCCGCTGCTGCAGGTGGGGGAGCTGCGGCTGCGCTTGCGGCCACCATCCAGACCGAGGGCGAGGAGCTGGCTGCCGCCGCGCGGGTGGCGGTCAGCGAGGTCGTGCATCCTCGCGTGGCCCGTGAGGTCTACGACATCGACGCGCTGGACCAGATGCGCGCCACCGCGATGGACGCTGAGCTCGGCGACGCACCGGAGCCCATGGAGGCGCCGCTCGTCCCCGGCACCTGGCAGCCCATCCCGGTGCCGCCGCCCACCTATACCCTGAAGGCCAAGGCCCACGCTCGGCCGATGCTCGATGAGCTACCCGCCGAGCTGCCGGAGGATGGCACCGCCCTCTCGTTGGACGAGGAGTTCGAGGAGCTGCCGATCGCGATCCGCGGTCTGGCCTGATCGGCATACCCGGCGTCCACGCCGAATCGGATCCACTCCCAGAGGGTGATAATCTTCCGAGTCGTATCACCCATCCAGGGGCTGTGGCGCAGTTGGTAGCGCGTCTCGTTCGCAATGAGAAGGTCCGGGGTTCGATTCCCCGCAGCTCCACCATCAGCACCATTCACCTCGCGCTCGGGGCCACGAAGGTTTAGCCGTCCCGGCGGACGTGTGTCTCCAGGACCTCACGCACTGTGGCCCAGGACTGGGCGCCGTATCGGTCGTTGTCGACGTGGTGCAGCTGCGCCTGGCCGCTGAACATGCTGACGAAGTACTGCATCCCTTGCCAGGCGGGGAATGTGTCCTCCGCCTTCCGATCCGCGAGACGGCCTATCGTGGCCATGGCGCCCAAGGTGCTGGTCGTGCCCGCCCACTGCAGCTTGAAGCGGTCCCCGGTGAGCTCGGTCATCGTGGCGGCGATGTCGCGAGCGGTGACCCGGTCACCGGCGATCTCCATCACCCGCGGGGCGTCATCGTCGAGAGCGACTCGGGCGGTGAAACGTGCCGTGTCGTCCTTCGTGGTGAAGTCGAGGATCTGATCGGGGTCGGACCAGAACAACACGCGACCCTGGGTGAACAGAATCATGGGGGCGACGCCGGTCAGCAGGTCCGTGAACATTCCGTTGAGCACCGACGTGGCGCGAAGGGGGGCAGCGTCCAGCTCAGCGGCGAACTCCCGGCGCAGTTCGAAGTTCCGGTTGCTGCCGCGCGCGATCTGGCGATAGTCCGCGGAGAAGTCGGAGGGGATGAACCGCTGGACCCCGGCACTGAGGGCTGCGGTGAGCAGAGCGTGCTGGGCGTCCACGATGACCGGTCGGATGCCGCTCACGGCCGAGACGACGGTGTGGGCGCCCGATGTGGCCGCGGCCAAGGCGGCAGGATCTGAGTAGCTTGCCTCCACGACGTCGACCCGATCAGTGTCCCCGAAGAGGTCCTGAGCAGCGCCGCTGCCTGGTCGGGTCAGCACTCGGACGTAGGTGTCGTGGGTGAGGAGCTCACGAACGATGCGATGGCCGAGGTCGCCGGTGCCGCCGGCTACGACAACGGTGGTGGTCATGGCAGATGCCGCCTTCAGGAGTTCTGCGTCGGGGGTGATCGACGCCCATCATGCTCTCGTGCAGGGCGGCGGTGCTCCACGCTCTCACGACACGGCATACGGTCGTCCGATGGACACCACCACCTTGGTCAGTGAACTGCTCTCGGCCCGCACCTGGATCGCCTTCGACGTCGACGACCACGGCCGGGTGTTGGCCGGCCACGACGAGCTGGGTTCGTTGCAGCTGGTCGAGATCGAGCCGGACGGCTCGTGGACGCCGCTGACAGACCTGCCCAGCAAGTGCTCGGGTCGCTACATCCCCGGCCGGCGCGCCATCGTTGTCCAGCACGACCAAGGGGGCGACGAGAAGGTGCAGCTCTCCCGTCTGGACCTGGACCCACTGCCCATCGCGCCGGTAGGGCTGGACGGCCTGACCCCCCTGATCCACGACCCCGCTCACATGCACGACCTGCGCGACATCACCGAGCAGACGTTGCTCTACTCCACGAACCGCCGCAACGACGTCGACATGGACGTCGTGGCGCACGACCTGGCCACGGGGAAGGAGCGGGTGCTGCACGACGGCGGTGGTTACGTCGTCGGTGCCGCCCTGGACCACGCGCAGCGTGATCTTGCGGTGCTCCGCCTGAGCCTTCAACCGAACTCGACCGTGCTCGACCTGGTGTCCGCCGGCACCTCCAGCCCGTGGACCGACCCGGAAGAGCTGGCGCTGCACGATGGGCCCAGCTGGTCCGCCGACGACTCCTCGCTCATCCTGGCCAGCAACCACGACCGTGAGTTCGCAGCCGTGCAGAGTCTGAGCCGCGACGGGGTCTGGCAGGTGCTGCTGGCCGACGACGAGCACGATCTGAGCTGCTGGGTCAGTCCGGACGCCTCCGCGATGGTGGTCGGCACCCTGACCGACGGCGCCTGGTCGCTCAGCATCCACGACATCGGCGGCGCCCACCGGGGCGACGTGGAGCTTCGCGATGTTGCGGCCCTCTCGGTCCACTGGTCGCCCGACTCCAGCCGCATCGTGGTCTCCGGCACCTCCCCGGTCGAGCCGGGAACCATCTGCCTCGTCGACGCCCACAGCGCAGTCGCCGAGGTGATGGTCTCCGCCGCCGAAGACCTCGACCCCTCGGTCCGTGCTCGGCTGGTCGAGCCGAGCATGCACCGCATACCGGCTCGGGACGACGAGCAGATCCCGTGCTTCCGGTATGCCGCCTCGGATGCCGGCCACGCCCACGGAGCCAGCGTTGTGGTCATCCACGGCGGCCCGGAAGGTGCGTCGTCCCGTAGTTGGCTGCCGATCGTCCAGGCCCTCGCTGCATCGGGGCTGACCGTCCTGGTGCCCAACGTGCGCGGATCGACCGGCTACGGGAAACGGTGGTACTCCCTCGACGACGTCGAGCTTCGTCTGGAGTCGGTGGCCGACCTCGCCGACCTGCACGCCTGGCTGCCGTCGCAAGGTCTGGACCCCGACCGATCGGCGCTGTGGGGAGGGTCCTACGGCGGGTACATGGTGCTCGCCGGGGTCTCCATGCAGCCTGATCTGTGGGCAGCAGGGGTCGACATCGTCGGGATGAGCTCGCTGGTCACCTTCATGGAGAACACCTCGCCCTACCGCCGGGCCTACCGTGAGCGTGAGTACGGGTCCCTGGAGCATCACCGCGCGCTGCTGGAGCGGGCCTCGCCCATTACCTACCTGCACCAGATGAAGGCGCCTCTCTTCGTGATCCACGGGGCCAACGACCCTCGGGTCCCGCTGAGTGAGGCCCATCAGATCGCCCGGGCGCTGGAGGACAAGGGCGTGCCGTGCGAGCTCAGGATCTACCAGGACGAAGGGCACGGCCTGGCCAAGCGGGTCAACAAGATCGACGCGTATCCCGCGGCTATCGAGTTCGTTCACCGATACTTGTCCTAGGCGAGACGCAGCCCTCACCCGCCCCCATCCACGAGGCCTGCCCCGAGTCGCGAGGGAGGTCCGATGACGATCGTCGATCAAGGCGTGCTCGGCGTCGGGCTCCTCCTCCTGGCGTCAGTGGTGGCGGCCCGGCTCTCGGAGCGTCTCCGGTTGCCGGCGCTCGTCCTCTTCCTCATCCTGGGGATGCTCGCGGGCTCCGATGGGCCGGGCGGGATCGTGTTCGACTCTCTCGAGTCGGCGCAGACCGTGGGGACCGTAGCCCTGGTGCTCATCCTGTTTGCTGGGGGCCTGGACACCGAGTGGGCGACCGTGCGGCCGGTGCTGGCCCCTGGGCTTCTGTTGTCCACCGTGGGGGTCCTCATCACCGCCTTCATCGTCGGTACGGCGGCGTGGTGGTTGCTCGGGTCGTTCTCGGGTTTCCAGATCGGGCAGGAAGGGCTGACGTGGACCGAGGGCCTCTTGCTGGGGGCGATCGTCGCCTCGACTGACGCTGCCGCGATCTTCCCGCTGTTCCGCGGAGGTGGCCCGATGCCCAAGCCCAGGATCCGTGCGCTGCTGGAGCTCGAGGCGGGCAGCAACGACCCTATGGCCGTCATCCTCACCACCACGCTGATCGGCCTCTTGCTGACGCCCTCCGATGGTCCGGGGGGCGCCGTCCTCGACCTGGGCGTGGGCCTTGCCCTGGGAGTGGTCGTGGGTGTGGGCATGGGTCTGCTCGCGGCCGCGACCATCGAGCGGATCGCCCTCAACGCCTCGGGGCTCTACCCGGCTCTCGCGCTGGCGTTCGGCCTCTCGACTTACGGCCTGACCGAGCTGCTCACCGGCAACGGCTTCCTCGCGGTCTACGTCAGTGCCGTCTTGATCGGCAACCGGGTGACCACCAACCACCAGTTGATCGTGCAGGTCAACGACGCCGTGGCCTGGGTTGCCCAGATCGCGATGTTCCTGGTGATGGGCCTGCTCGTCTTCCCCTCCCAGTTGCTCCAGGTCGCTCCGGCCGCCATCGCGCTCGCGGTAGTGCTGATCTTCGTCGCGCGACCGATCAGCGTCGTCAGCTGCCTGAAGCCATTCGGCTACACCCGCCCCGAGATGACCTATGTCGCATGGTCCGGGCTCAAGGGCGCTGTCCCGATCGTGTTGGCCACCTTCCCGGCGACCCTCGGGGTCGAGGCGGCCAGCGAGCTGTTCAGCGTGGTCTTCTTCGTGGTCCTGGTGTCGGTCCTGGTCCAGGGATGGAGTCAGATCCCCGTCGGACGGCGACTCGGGGTCCTCACCCAGGACGACTGAGTCCGCTCCCTAGGTTGTGCCTGCGAGCACGTAGGTTGGGACGCCCAGCGGTGGGTAGGCTCCTGCCCAGCACCTACCCGTGAAGGAGCCTTCGGTATGCCGGTGAACCTGCGTGGTCGCAGCCTGTTGTCCCTGCGACATCACAGCCCCGCCGAGATCCACTACCTGGTGGACCTCGCCCGTGAGCTCAAGCGCGCGAAGTATGCCGGCACGGAGCAGCCGCTGCTGACCAACAAGTCGGTGGCGCTGATCTTCGAGAAGACCTCGACCCGCACCCGGTGCGCCTTCGAGGTCGCTGCCGCCGACCAGGGCGCGAGCACGACCTACCTGGACCCGGTCTCCACCCAGATCGGTCACAAGGAGTCGATCGCCGATACGGCGCGTGTGCTCGGCCGGATGTACGACGCGATCCAGTACCGCGGCTCATCGCAGGACCTGGTGCATACGCTCTCCTCGTATGCCGGCGTGCCGGTCTACAACGGTCTCACCGACGACTGGCATCCCACCCAGATGTTGGCCGACGTGCTCACCATGACCGAGCACACCGCCAAGCCGTTGACTGACGTGGCCTACGCCTACCTGGGCGACGCCCGCAACAACACCGGCAACTCCCTGCTGCTGATCGGGGCCAAGCTGGGGATGGACGTGCGCATCGCTGCCCCGACCGCGCCGCAGCTTCAACCCACGGCCGAGCTGGTCACCCAGTGTCGTGAGATCGCCGAGCAGACTGGAGCGCGGATCACCATCACCGACGACCCGCACGAGGCGGTCGCGGGGGTCGACTTCGTGCATACCGATATCTGGGTGTCGATGGGTGAGCCGGTCGAGGCCTGGGGAGAGCGGATCGACGCGCTGCTGCCCTACCAGGTCAACATCACGCTGATGGCAGCCACCGGCAACCCCAAGGCGCGGTTCATGCACTGTCTGCCGGCGTTTCACAACGCCGAGACCGCTATCGGCCACAGCCTTGTACAGCAGTACCCGCACCTGTCAGGGGGCCTGGAGGTCACCGATGAAGTGTTCGAGTCCGCCGCCAGCATCGTCTTCGACCAGGCGGAGAACCGGCTGCACACCATCAAAGCGCTGATGGTGGCCACTCTGGCGTGAGGGTGCGGTGCCTTCCACACCGTCGGCTCGGCACTGCGATGATGGGTCGGTGAGTGCCACCACCGTCCGACCCGCCGCAGCGACCCTGCGTGATCCCGCCTACTTCGTCGCACCGAATGCCGTCCGCTACTGGGCGCTGCGGGAGCTGATCGGTGGAGTGATCGAGTGGCTGGTGCTCTTCGTCGTCTACAGCTTCGCCATCCCCGACTCCTGGAAGGTGTGGGCCGGGCCGGTAGTGGTCCTGATGGTGGTCATGACGATCCTGCAGGTCTCGGTCGTGCCGCTGTGGCGCTACCGCGTGCA
>JBASAN010000441.1:0-3888 GCA_049650625.1 Ornithinimicrobium sp. | reverse complement strand
GACGGCGCTCCCGTGGGGTGAGCTCGGAGCGGTTATCGTCATCGAGTCCACGGGCATATTCACCGACGCCACGAAGGCCAAGGCCCACATCGACGCAGGTGCCAAGAAGGTCATCATCTCGGCCCCGGCCAAGAACGAGGACATTACGCTGGTCATGGGCGTGAACGACGGGGACTACGACCCCGCGTCGCACAACATCATCTCCAACGCTTCGTGCACGACGAACTGCCTGGCCCCGATGGCCAAGGCGCTGCATGACGACCTCGGCATCGTCAAGGGTCTGATGACGACGATCCACGCCTACACGCAGGACCAGAACCTGCAGGACGCCCCGCACAAGGACCTTCGTCGTGCGCGCGCTGCCGCCATCAACATCGTGCCCACGACGACCGGCGCGGCCAAGGCCGTGGCGCTCGTCCTGCCCGACCTGAAGGGCAAGCTGGACGGCTACGCGCTGCGCGTGCCGATCCCCACTGGCTCCGCCACCGACCTCACTTTCGAAGCTGGTCGCGAGACCACCGCCGAAGAGGTCAACGCGATTGTCAAGGCGGCTGCTGACGGACCGATGAAGGGCATCCTGCGCTACACCGAGGACCCGATCGTGTCCAAGGACATCGAGACCGATCCGGCTTCGTGCATCTTCGACGCTGGTCTGACCAAGGTCCTGGGCAATCAGGTCAAGGTCGTCGGCTGGTACGACAACGAGTGGGGTTACTCCTCACGTCTGGTCGACCTCACCTTGCTCGTCGGCGCGAGCCTCTGAGGCCATGCGCACCATAGATTCCCTCCCCGACCTACGCGGCAAGCGCGTCTTGGTGCGCAGCGACCTGAATGTCCCGCTGGATGGTTCCCGGATCACCGACGACGGCCGTGTCCGAGCCTCGGTGCCCACCATCCAACGACTGACCCAGGCGGGCGCGCGCGTCATCGTGTGCGCCCACCTGGGGCGACCCAAAGGTGAGCCCGAGGCCAAGTACTCGTTGAAGCCCGTGGCCGAGCGCCTCGGAGAACTGCTTGATGCGCCGGTGAGCTTCTCCTCCGAGACGGTCGGCGACACCGCCATGGAGGCGGTGGACGCCCTCGGCGACGGCGATGTCCTGGTGCTGGAGAACCTGCGTTTCAACGCGGGTGAGACCGCCAAGGACGAAGACACTAGGGCAGCCTTCGCCCAGCAGCTCGCCGACCTGGCCGACTTCTACGTCAGCGACGGTTTCGGGGTCGTGCACCGCAAGCAAGCCAGCGTGTACGACGTCGCGACCCTCCTGCCGCACGCTGCCGGCGGGCTGGTGGTTGACGAGGTCGAGGTCATGCGGGCCCTGCGTGAAGACCCCAAGCGCCCCTATGCGGTCATCCTCGGTGGGGCCAAGGTGAGCGACAAGCTCGGCGTCATCGAGTCGTTGCTGACCACGGCGGACCGCATCCTCGTCGGCGGCGGCATGGTCTTCACCTTCCTCAAGGCGCAAGGTCACGAGGTCGGAAAAAGTCTGCTCGAGGAAGACCAGGTCGACACGGTGCGCGGCTACCTCAAGACCGCCGATGAGTCCGGCGTCCAGATCGTGCTGCCCACCGACATCGTGGCGGCAACCGCCTTCGATGCGGACGCGGACCACGAGGTCGTCGCCGCCGATGAGATTCCGGCGGATCGCCTGGGTCTGGACATCGGGCCGGACTCGGCCAAAGCCTTCGTGGAGGCGATCAGTGACGCCGAGACCGTGTTCTGGAACGGCCCGATGGGCGCCTTCGAAATGGAGCCCTTCGCTGCCGGCACCAAGGCCATCGCCGAAGCGCTCACCGAACGGACCAGCGCGGGTGCGCTGACCGTGATCGGAGGCGGCGACAGCGCTGCCGCCGTTCGTCAGATGGGATATGCCGACGATGCGTTCGGGCACATCTCAACCGGCGGTGGGGCCAGTTTGGAATATCTCGAAGGCAAGGACCTTCCCGGACTCGAAGTATTGGATCACTGATGGCGTCGCGCACTCCGCTGATGGCGGGTAACTGGAAGATGAACCTGGATCATCTGCAAGCCACGCATCTGGTGCAGAAGCTGGACTGGAGCCTGAAGGACGGCAAGCACGACTTCGGCACCGTCGAGGTTGTCGTGTTGCCCCCCTTCACCGATCTGCGGTCCGTGCAGACCCTGGTGCAGGGTGATCAGCTCGAGCTGAAGTTCGGAGCACAGGACCTTTCCGAGCACGACTCCGGCGCCTTCACCGGGGAGATCTCCGGGGCGTTCCTGTCCAAGCTCGGATGTACCTACGTGGCCGTGGGTCACAGTGAACGACGCGAGCACCACGGTGAGAGCGACGCCACGGTCGCCGCCAAGGTGCAGGCGGCACTACGCCACGACCTCACCCCGATCTTGTGCATCGGCGAGCCCTTGGAGGTTCGCCAGGCGGGCAACCACGTCAAGTTGGTGTTGGAGCAGGTCCGCGCGGCCCTGGACGGGCTGAGCTCGCAGCAGATCGCCAACGTGGTGTTGGCCTACGAGCCGGTCTGGGCCATCGGGACCGGCGAGGTGGCGACTCCGGCCGATGCTCAGGAAGTCTGCAGCGCCATCCGGATGGAGATCCGCGAGCTTGCCGGCGACGAGGTCGCCGACGGCGTGCGGGTGCTGTACGGAGGCTCCGTGAAGCCCAGCAGCGTCGCGGCCATCATGGCCGAAGAGGACGTGGACGGTGCCCTCGTGGGCGGTGCGTCGATCAGCGTCGACGACTTCGCGTCGATCTGTCGCTATCAGCAGCATCACGGCCAAAGCGCCTGATTGAGCTAGGCTGACCCTCTCGACGAGGGCAGTTCGGCTCAATGATGTGACTCAAACAATCTGATGGTGGTGTAGAAGCATGGATGGTGTCCGGATCTTCCTGGATGTCCTGCTCGTGCTGAGCGGTCTTTTCCTGGTGTTGTTGATCCTGATGCACAAAGGGCGCGGAGGCGGACTTTCCGACATGTTCGGGGGCGGGATGTCGAGCAGTTTGGGCGGCTCGTCCATCGCTGAGCGAAACCTGAACCGGATCACCATCGCTATGGCCCTGATCTGGATCACATCGATCGTCGGGATCGGCATTCTTATCTAGTACGTGCGCAGTTGCGCCCTCTACTTTGAAACGAGGAGCTTGACATGGCGGGAGCCAGTGCGATCAGAGGGAGCCGAGTCGGCAGTGGGCCGATGGGCGAGGCGGAGCGTGGCCAGCGGGCCGCGACGGTCACCGTTTCCTACTGGTGTGCCAACGAGCACGAGTCGCGACCCAGTTTTTCCGACGACGAGGAAGTCAACGTTCCCGAGACGTGGGACTGCCCACGGTGTGGGATGGTGGCCGGTCAGGACAAGGCGAACCCGCCGGAAGCGAAGCGAACCGAGCCCTTCAAGACGCACTTGGCCTATGTGAAGGAGCGCCGCTCGGATGATGACGGAGCGCAGCTCCTCGACGAGGCCCTGAAGGCCATGCGCGGTCGAGGCGTGGGCGGAGGCTCCGCCTAGCCCTTCCGGTAGCCCGGCACACCTGTAGCCCGGCACCCCGGCGCCACGTTCGATCTGTAGCCGGACACGTCTGTGTCCCGGCCCGTGGTGGGTCGGGTGTGGGGCGGGGTTGTTAGAGGTGCCAGGTGACACTGGTGGGGTGGACGGTGGCGGTGAGGTCTCGTTCGTGGACGAGGGTGTGGTGTCGCCCGCAGAGCAGGGCGTAGTTCGAAAGGTCCGAACGTCCTCCACGGGACCAGTGGGTGACGTGGTGGGCGTCGCACCAGGGTGCGGGGGTGGTGCACCCGGGGAAGGTGCACCCCTGGTCGCGGTGGTGCAACGCGCGGCGTTGTCCGGGTGTGACGAGCCGTTTGGTGCGTCCTTGGTCCAGGATCTCCCGGTCGGTGCCGAGGACCATGGGGATGAGG
>JBASAN010000440.1:0-3215 GCA_049650625.1 Ornithinimicrobium sp. | reverse complement strand
GGCCGGTCCGCACCAGCGACAACGACAATCCTGACGAGATCCGGATCGACCTCGACCCTCAGCCCGGGCGGACCTTCGCCGACATCGTGGAGGTCGCCCTGGCCCTGCGTGAGGTCATGCGCGCCGTCGGCCTGGTGCCCTTCGTGAAGGCCACCGGCAACCGCGGGGTCCATGTGCACGCCGCGATCAGACCCGAGTGGGAGTTCCTCCGGGTGCGCCATGCGGTCATCGGGATCGCGCGGGAGCTGGAGCGGGGTATGCCGGAGCTGGTCACGACCGCCTGGTGGAAGGAGGAGCGGGGCGACAAGATCTTCGTTGACTTCAACCAAGCGTGCCGCGACCGCACGCTCGCGGCCGCCTACAGCCCTCGACCGCTGTCTGGCGCACCGGTGTCCACGCCGGTGGACTGGGCCGAGCTGTCTGGGTTGGACCCCACGCAGTTCACCGTCCACTCGGTGCCGCAACGACTGGTCGAAGGCGGCGATCCGTGGGCCGAGCTGCATGCGGACCCGGCCGACCTCACCCCGGCCCTCGACCTGTGGGCGGCCGACCTCGAGCGCGGACTCGGCGAGATGCCCTTCCCGCCGGACTACCCGAAGATGCCGGGGGAGCCGCGCCGCGTGCAGCCCAGTCGCAAGCGCGCGGACGGGTAAGGGTGCTCAGCACTCCGTGACGTTGACGGCCAGGCCCCCGGTCGAGGTCTCCTTGTACTTCTCGGACATGTCGGCGCCGGTGGTGCGCAGGGTGGTGACCGCCTGATCCAGGCTGACGCGGTGTGAGCCGTCCCCACGCATCGCCAGGCGGGCCGCCGTCACCGCTTTGACGGCGCCGACGGCGTTGCGCTCGATGCAGGGGATCTGCACCAAGCCGCCGATCGGGTCGCAGGTCAGGCCGAGGTTGTGCTCCAGACCGATCTCCGCGGCGTTCTCGACCTGCTCAGGAGTCCCGCCGAGCACCTCGCACAGGCCCGCCGCGGCCATCGCGCAGGCGGACCCGACCTCCCCCTGACAGCCGACCTCGGCCCCGGAGATCGAGGCATTCTCCTTAATGATGATGCCGACCGCCGCAGCCGCGAGCAAGAAGCGGACCACTCCGTCGTGGTCGGCCCCGGGGATGTACTGCCAGTAGTGGTGCAGCACCGCCGGGATAATGCCAGCGGCACCGTTGGTCGGTGCCGTGACCACGCGGCCTCCGGCGGCGTTCTCCTCGTTGACGGCGATGGCGTGCAGGCCCAGCCAGTCCATCGCGGACAGGGTGTCGGCCCCTGGCGCACTGGTGCGGTAGGTCTCCATCAGGTCCTGGTAGAGCCGTGGGGCGCGACGGGCGACCATGAGCGACCCGGGCAGGACCCCTTCACCGGCACATCCGGCTTGAACGCAGTCCTGCATGGCCTGCCAGATCAGCAACAGCGCGGCGGTGGTCTCGGAGCGCGGTCGCATGGCGTCCTCGTTGAGCCCGACCAACTCGGCCACGCTCACGCCTTGGGCGTGGCATCGCTGGAGCAGGGCCGCGCCCGTCGCGAAGTGGTGCGGTGGCGGCTCATTGGTGGTGAGGCGATCGGCGTCGACGTCGCGCTCATCCACCACGAACCCGCCGCCCACGCTGTACCGGATACGGCTCAGCACCGGCGCGCCGTCGAGGTCGTACGCCGTGAAGCGCATGCCGTTGGGATGACCGGGCAGCACCTCGCGCGGCTTGAGGATCAGGTCTCGGCTCTCGTCGAAGGCCACGTCCCGCACGTCAGCTAGGCGAAGGGTGCCTTCGCGGCGGATCTGTTCCGTGCGTGCCGCCAACCAGCTCGGATCGACGTGCTGGGGCTCGGCCCCCTCCATGCCGAGGAGGATGGCACGGTCGGTCCCGTGGCCGACTCCCGTCGCCCCCAAAGACCCGAAGAGCTCCACCTGCAGCCGTCCGACTCGGAAGAGCTGACCGCTGTCACGGAGCTCCATGGCGAACAGGTGAGCCGCTCGCATCGGCCCCACGGTGTGGGAGGACGACGGCCCGATGCCGATGGTGAACAAGTCGAGCACGCTCAGCGTCATAGGCGAAGTCTGCCCGACGCCCCGGTCAGATACGCAGACCCGCGGCCGCTATGCGCTGGCTCTTCGGTTGACCGTCAGAGCCGACGACCTCGTCCCGTCAATCGCCCCACGATCTTACCGATGGCGCTTCCGCCGTGGGACGCGCCCGAGGGGTTCGAGGTTGGCCCAGGAGAGGTGCGACTCCTTCCGCCGGTGAGACGACGAGCAATGCTCGAGATCATTGACATTCTTCCTCCAGGGGTGGCGATGATGAGGCGACGTTAGCCGAGACGTCGTGGATCGGCAGTCTGAAAGACAGTCACCGGCCCGCCCTGGTCATCCAACCGGGGACATACGGCAGGATGTGGCCGTGGACCTGCCAGTGATGCCGCCGGTGAAGCCGATGCTGGCCAAACCGGCCGCAGCGATTCCGAGCGGCCAGATGTATGAGCCCAAGTGGGACGGTTTCCGCGCGATCATCTTCCGCGACGGCGACGAGGTGGTGATCGGCAGTCGCAACGAGAAGCCGATGACGCGCTACTTCCCGGAGGTGGTCCGAGCGGTCCTGGAGCACTTCCCCGACCGCGCGGTCGTCGACGGCGAGATCGTGGTGGCCAACCTGGCCGCCAACCACCTCGACTTCGAAGCGCTGCAACAGCGGATCCACCCTGCCGACTCGCGGGTGCAGATGCTGGCGGAGAAGACTCCGGCGGCTTTCGTGGCCTTCGACCTCTTGGCCCTCGGCGACGAAGACCTGAGAGATCGTCCGATGCAGGAACGGCGCGCGCGGCTCGTCCAAGCCTTCGACCAGGCGCGACCCCCTCTTCACCTCACGCCGGTGACGCAGGACGCTGACGAGGCGGCAAAGTGGTTCGACCGCTTCGAGGGAGCGGGACTGGACGGGCTGATCGCCAAAGCCCCGGATCTGACCTACCAGAGCGACAAACGCGTCATGACCAAGATCAAGCACGTGCGGACGGCCGACTGCGTGGTGGCGGGTTACCGTGTGCACAAGTCCGGGCCGGAGGCGATCGGGTCGTTGTTGCTGGGGCTCTATGACGACCACGGCACCTTGGCCAGTGTCGGTGTCGTCGGCGCTCTGCCCATGGCCAAGCGGCGCGAGCTCTTCTCCGAGCTCCAGCCCCTGGTCGCGGCCTGGGAGGACCACCCGTGGAACTGGGGAGCCCACGAGGC
>JBASAN010000439.1:0-3839 GCA_049650625.1 Ornithinimicrobium sp. | reverse complement strand
CTGGGCCTGTCGATCGTGAAGCACATCTGCTCCAACCTCGGCGGCGAAGTCACCCTCTGGAGCCAGGAGGGGCAGGGTTCGACCTTCACCATCCGCCTGCCCGGGGTGGTGAACGACCCACGCCCGGTGGGCTCCGCCGCCCCCGAGGACCCCCGACCGCAACAACGAAAGGTAGCCCTGTGACCCGTATTCTTGTGGTCGAGGACGAGGAGTCCTTCTCCGACCCGCTGTCCTACCTGCTCGGCAAGGAGGGCTACGACGTCGCGGTGGCGGCGACCGGTCCCTCCGGCATCGCCGAGTTCGACCGCAACGGAGCAGACCTTGTCCTTCTCGACCTGATGCTCCCCGGCCTGAGCGGGGTCGATGTCTGCCGTGCCCTGCGCACCCGCTCCTCGGTGCCCGTGATCATGCTGACCGCCAAGGACAGCGAAGTGGACAAGGTGGTCGGGCTGGAGATCGGCGCCGACGACTACGTGACCAAGCCCTACTCGGCGCGCGAGCTGCTGGCCCGGATCAAGGCCGTGCTCCGTCGCCACGCCGAGCCCGAGGAGCTGGTGCCGACCAGCATCGCAGGCGGGCCGGTGCGGATGGACGTCGAGCGTCACCAGGTCACGGTGTCCGGGGAGAAGGTGACCCTGCCGCTGAAGGAGTTCGAGCTGTTGGAGATGCTGCTGCGCAACGCGGGTCGCGTGATGACCCGGGGACAGCTCATCGACCGCGTCTGGGGCAGCGACTACGTCGGCGACACCAAGACCCTGGACGTCCACGTGAAGAGGCTGCGAGCCAAGGTCGAGCCCGACCCGGCCAACCCGACGCTGATCCTCACTGTGCGAGGGCTGGGCTACAAGTTCGAGGAGGGCTAACCCGGCACGTGCACTGGCGCTGGCACCTCGGCGGGCCGGGGCCTACTTGCCCTGGTTGGCCACCGCGGTGATCGCTTCGGCCGCAGCGTCCGCATCCAGGTAGCGGCCCCCACGCTGCACCGGCGCGAAGTCGGAGTCGAGCTCGTAGACCAGCGGAATACCGGTGGGGATGTTGAGGCCGGCGATGTCGTCGTCGCTGATGCCGTCGAGGTGCTTGACCAACGCCCGCAGGCTGTTGCCGTGCGCCGCCACCATCACCACGTTGCCGGCTTCGAGATCCGGCACGATCGAGGACTCCCAGTACGGCAACATCCGGGCGATGACGTCCTTCAGGCACTCCGTGGCCGGCAGGTCGTCGCCCAGATCGGCATACCTCGGGTCCCCGGCCTGCGAGTACTCGGCGTCGGAGTCGATGGGTGGGGGCGGGGTGTCGAAGGAACGACGCCACAGCATGAACTGCTCCTCCCCGTACTTGTCCCGGGTGGCCGCCTTGTCCAGTCCCTGAAGGGCGCCGTAGTGGCGCTCGTTCAACCGCCAGGATCGGCGCACCGGGATCCAGTGGCGGTCCGCCACGTCCAGCGTGGCGTTGGCCGTGCTGATCGCGCGGCGCAGCAGCGAAGTGTGCAGGACGTCAGGCACCAGTCCTTCCTCGAGCAACAGCTGGCCGCCCCGCACGGCTTCCTCGCGCCCCTTGTCGGACAGGTCCACGTCCACCCATCCGGTGAACAGGTTCTTGGCGTTCCACTCGCTATCGCCGTGGCGCAGCAGGATCAGGGTGTATGCCGTGTCGGTCGCCTCAGTCATAGCGGTCAGTCTAGTCAAGGTGCCCCGTGAGACGCCTGCGAACATCGCCGGCTCAGGACCAACTGCCCTCGTCAGCGCGGAAACATAGTTGCTGGTTCAACAGTTGACAACAGGTAATGACAGGGCGACATTGAGACCCTGCTCGGGGCAACAATCGACCGATAGGTTCGACGGCAGGGCAGGGGAATCAGGGAGGCAGTTCCATGACAAGACCACGCGTCGTCCGCCAGCTGGTGGGCTCGCTCGCCGCGATAGCACTGGTGGCCACTCCGGCTGCCGTGCAGGCGGCCCAGACTCCGGCCCACGACGTCGCCTTGGTCGGGGGCACGTCCATCCGTCCGGACGTGACGAGCGCCAAGGAGGCCAAGCGCGTCGACGGCTACCGCATTCCGAAGCCGGACACCTTCGACTGCACCGAGGTCTTCGGGGTGCGCAGTGAATGTGGCACGGTCAAGCTCCCGCTGGACTACGACCGTCCCACGGGCACCAAGACCGAGGTGGCGTACCTGCGTCTCCCGGCCAAGGACCAGAAGAACAAGATCGGCACGCTCTTCCTGAACCCCGGCGGGCCGGGGGGCTCGGGGATCGACATTGCCGCGGCGGCGCCGTACTTCCTCTCTCCTGCGGTCCTCAAGAAGTTCGACGTGGTGGGAGTGGACCCGCGGGGAATCAACTTCAGCGACAACGTCCGCTGCTTCAAGAACATCGGTGCCCAAGCCAGTGGCCTGTCGGGTCTGAACGTCCCCTTCCCGATCACCACGCGAGAGACCAACGCCTACCTACAGTCCTCGGTGACTTTCGCAAAGGCCTGCTCGAGCACGGGTAAACCCCTCTCTGCCCACATGTCGACAGCAAACGTCGCCCGCGACATGGACGTCCTGCGTCGCATGTTCGGCGACAAGCAGCTGACCTACCTCGGGTTCTCCTACGGGAGCTACCTGGGCAACGTGTACGCCAATATCTTCCCCGACCGCGTGCGGGCCGTGACCATCGACGGTGTTCTCGACCCGGTGGCCTGGGCCGGCACCCCCGCCACCCAGCGCACCCCGGTGACCGCCCGGATTCGCTCCGGCGAGGGCAGCACCAAGGCTGTCAACGAGATCCTGCGACTGTGCGCGAAGAAGGGGTCGGACTACTGTCTCTTCGCCAGCAAAGGAGACCCGAAGAGCAACTACGACAAGATCGTCCGCGAGATCAAGCGGAACCCGGTCGAGATCACGGACTACGAGACCGGCGAGGTGTACTTCACCCTGACCTACGCCGACCTCGTGAGCTTCCTCCTGGGTGACATGTACGACCCCTTCGCGCCGGAGATCGTGGACTCCGACCTGACGTTCTTCTACGAGATCCTGTTCGAGGAGTTCGATGAGGATTCGGCCGAGGCTAAGGCTCAAGCCGACCTGCAGCAGCAGTTCGTGGATCGATACCAGGAACGCCAGGCGGAAGCCGACGCGGCCCAGGCAGCCAAGGCCACTCTGGCCAAGGACCTCGGCTTCGCCTTCCCGTACTACAACGAGGCGGACTCCTTCCAGACCGTGCTGTGCACCGACTCCATCAACCCCAAGTACGTGGGCAACTGGCGTCGGTATGCCGACCGTGCCGCGAGCACCGGCACCGGGTTCGGGCGGTTCTGGACGTGGGGTTCGGCGCCCTGTGCGGAGAAGTACTGGACCGTCGAGGACGGGGATGCCTACCGCGGGCCCTTCACCGCCAAGACCAAGAATCCGGTGCTGGTGGTCGGCAACTACTGGGACCCGGCGACCAACTACGACGGAGCCGTCCGGGCGGCTTCGCTGCTGCCCAACAGTCGGCTGCTGTCGAGCGACAACTTCGGGCACACGGCCTACGGGACCTCGGCGTGTGTTGACACGGCGATCGACACCTATCTGCTCACCGCCAAGACGCCTCGGGCCGGCACACGCTGTCGCACCGACTTCCCCGCGTTCACCGAGCCGTACTACGCCGAGGAGGGTGAGAGCGCGCGTCGGACCATCAGCCCCGATGAGATCCAGAAGGACGCCGAGGAGGAGGCTGGCATCACCCGAGAGCTACCCCCGGTGGTGCCACCCATGCCGGGCGCCATCCCGCGGGGCTAGGGCATAAGCACAGGTCGGGGGCGGGTCCGCGGACTCGCCCCCGACCTGTGCCTGATCCATCAGGATGAGTCCGGAT
>JBASAN010000438.1:0-1633 GCA_049650625.1 Ornithinimicrobium sp. | reverse complement strand
CGAGCACACCCGGCGTTGCTGGTCATCGCTGTTCACGGACCGAGCCATCGCGTATCGCCACCAGATGGGCTACATGCACGTCGCCATTGCGATGTCGGTAGCGGTGCAGAAGATGGCGGACCCGATCGCATCAGGAGTCGCGTTCACGCTGAACCCGACAAACGGCGACCGATCACAAGTTGCGATCGACGCCTCTTGGGGTCTCGGCGAGGCAGTGGTGTCGGGTGAAGTCACACCTGACAACTTCCTCGTCGACAAGGTCCTTCGCGAGGTCGTCAAGCGCGAGATCTCGACCAAGCTCGTCGAGTACCGCCTCACCGATCACGGTGTCGTCGAGAAGCTACCGATCGACGACGAGCGTCGAGACGTCTCGTCGGTCACCGACGAACAACTCATCGGCATCGCGATGCTCGCCCGCCGAGCCGAGAAGCACTACGGCTGCCCGCAAGACGTCGAGTGGGCGATCGACCGGCACCTGCCCGAGGGCGAGAACATCGTCATGTTGCAGAGCCGACCCGAAACGGTCTGGTCGCAGAAGGCAGTGACGCCGATCCAAAAGAACGCAGCCGACCCGATGGCGTCGATCGTCTCGACCCTCGTCTCGCCACTTCACCCCAAGAAGTGAGCGCTCAGCTCATGATCGATCCGAACACAGAAAATCCGATCACCAACGACGGCTTCCGGCCGGGCATTCCTCAGGGGGAAGAAGCATGACAGACAATCGATTTCCGAATCCGTTCGAGCTCGAAGCGCCGGAGGGCGCCGAAGGCTGGCGGGAGTTGTACCCGTACTCGGTGACGTTCTCCGAGGAGCGCCGGGAATACGAGGAGAACCGCTTCTGGTTCTGGGACTCGATGCACTGGGGCACGGCGATGACGCCGTGGGACTCCCACTTCTTCGAAACCGCGATCGCCACGCTCAGCCAGATGAACAGTCGGCACTACCGAATTCCGCCCGCTGATGGCATCGACTTCCGTGTGCTGAACGGGTACGCCTACCTGTCGCCGGTCGAAGTCGATCCGACCAAGATCGAAGCCCGTGTCCCCCAGTTCATGGAGCGCGCCGGTCACTACTTCGACACCTGGGACGACCTGTACCAGTCGTGGTTGGTCAAGGTGAAGGGAGCGATCGGAGAGATCGAGGCACTCGACTTCTCACCGCTGCCCGAGATGGAAGATCTCTCGGTCATCACGGAGGGCACCGCTCTTGGCAGCGGCCACCGCCTGATGTCGGACTACAGCAAGTTCAAGAACCTGATCACCGAGGTCTGGCAGTACCACTTCGAGTTCCTCAACCTCGGCTACGGCGGCTACATCGTCTTCTTCCAGTTCTGCAAGGGCGCCTTCCCGAGCATCTCGGACCAGGAGATCGCCCGGATGGTGGCAGGCGTCGACGTGTTGGCGTTCCGGCCCGATGACGAGCTGCGCAAGCTCGCTCAGCTCGCGGTCGACCTCGACCTCGTGGAAGCGCTCGAGGACTCGGACGCCGAGGCAGTTCTTGCCGCCATGGCCCAGAGCGACAACGGGCTCACCTGGCTCAAGGAGTTCGAGACCGCGAAGCACCCCTGGTTCAACTATTTCGCCGAGTACGGCTTCACCCACGACCAGGACACCTGGATGAGCAACCTCTCGAT
>JBASAN010000437.1:0-1673 GCA_049650625.1 Ornithinimicrobium sp. | reverse complement strand
GCCGCCCGAGAGTGAGAAGAAGATCTGGCCGAACGCAGCCACCCACACCCCAGTCTGCATCAGCGCACTCCATTGCGGCGCGAACAGCGCGTCGAGACCATCGACGGCACCGGGCAGGAACAGGGCCGAGACCACCAGGGCCAGGAAGGTCAGCATCAAGACCGGGATGAACACCACCGAGGTGTGCCCGATGCCCTTCTGCACCCCCAGCACCATGATGACCAGCACCGCGACCCACACCAGCACCAACGGCCAGGCGACGCCGGGCACGAAGTCCAGGCTCACTCCGGGGTCCCCGGCCTGCAGGAACTCACCGAACAGGAAGCCCTCCGGGTCATCGCCCCACGCCTGGCTCAGGGAGAAGAAGGTGTAGCGCGCCGCCCAGGCGATGACGGCGGCGTAGTAGACGGCGATGACGAAGCAGATGGCGACCTGCCACCAGCCCAGGGCCTCGGCCCGAGGGTGGGCCCGACGGAACGACAAGGGCGCCGACCCGCGGTAGCGGTGGCCGAGCCCGTAGTCCATCAGCAGGAACGGCAAACCGGCCGTGACCAGGGCCACGAGGTAAGGGACGATGAACGCGCCGCCACCGTTTTCGTAGGCGACGTAGGGAAAGCGCCAGATGTTGCCCAGCCCCACCGCGGAGCCGATCGCGGCGAAGATGAAGACCTTGCGGGAGGCGAACGCGCCCCGGTGTTGCTCGGTCCCGGTCGTGGTCATGCGCAAAGACTCCCTACGTCGTGACATCAGAACGGGCACAGCCTGCCAGGCCGCCGGGGGATCGCCCTATTCGGTCACTGCGACCCGTGCGCGGACCGCCCCGGGTGCGGCAGGGTAGGGGGATGAAGACGGTGGGCTGATGCTGATCGGGCGCGAGGCCGAGCGGCGGTCCATCGACGCCCTGGTGGCGGGTGCCCGGGCTGGTCGCAGCGGGGTGCTGGTGTTGACCGGTGAGGCCGGCATCGGCAAGACCGCGCTGCTGGAGCACGCGGCGACCACCAGCGCCATCGGTATGCGGGTGCAGCGGGTGGTGGGAAACGAGCTCGAGCGCGACCTCGGCTACGGCGGCCTGTCTCAGCTCGTCGGGACGGCCACCGACGACCTGGACCGCCTTCCTGCTCCTCAGGCGCAGGCCCTGGCCGTGGCCCTCAACCTGCAGTCGGGTCCGCCGCCGGACCGTTTCGCGGTGGCCGCGGCCACACTGGGCCTGCTCACCCACCGGGCAGAGGATCAAGCGTTGGCCGTGCTGGTCGATGACGCTCACCTGTTGGATCACCTGTCGGCGGCCGCGCTGGCCTTCGCTGCGCGCCGCCTGCTGGCGGACCCCGTACTGCTGATGGCCGCCGTCCGCAGCGGTGAGGACAGCGCCCTGCTCCACGCAGGCTTGCCGGTCCACCTGCTGGAGGGTCTGGGCGCAACGGCTGCAGCCGAACTGCTGGCCGTCGGGGCGGGCCGATCGGCCGACATCGATCACGTTGAACGGTTGGTTCGGGCCACCGGTGGCAACCCGCTGGCCCTGCTGGAGCTGAACGGACAACCGCGTCGGTGGGACACCGCAGGTCCAGACGCACCGCTGCGAGTGACGTCGGCCGTCATCGAAGCCTTCCAGGCTCGCACCGACCGGCTGAGCACCGCCTGCCGCACCATGCTGCTGCTCGCGGCGGCCGGTGGCA
>JBASAN010000436.1:0-3332 GCA_049650625.1 Ornithinimicrobium sp. | reverse complement strand
GGCCATGGCACCACTGCGGCCAGCAAGGCGACCTACGAAGCCACCCGCAAGGCCACCCAAGCCCAAGGGGCGGGACAAACGGGCCTGTCCCGCCTGATCGAGATCCATGGCCTGCACAACGCCGGCGACACCGTGGTGGCCATCGCGCTGGCAGGGTCACTGTTCTTCCAGGTGCCCAGCGGGGAGGCTCGTGGCCAGGTCGCGCTGTTCTTGTTGCTGACGCTGCTGCCGTTCAGCGTGCTGGCACCCTTCGTCGGCCCCTTCCTCGATCGCTTCCGGCACGGTCGGCGGTGGGCCATCGGCTCGATGATGGCCGTGCGCGCCTTCTTGTGCTGGGCTCTGGCGTCGTCCCTGGACGGGTCGCTGTGGTGGCAGTTTCCAGCAGCCCTGGGCATCCTCATCGCCTCGAAGGCCTACAACGTCACTCGGGCGGCGGCCACCCCGCGGCTGCTTCCGGAGAGCATGACCCTGGTGTCGGCCAACGGTCGGATGTCGATGGCGGGAGTGGTCGGCGCGGCCGTGGCCGCTCCGATCGCCATCCTGGTGGCCTCGATGGGCGCTTCCTGGGCGCTGCGGCTCGCGTTCGTGGTCTTCGCCGTGGGCACGGTGCTCGCCATCCTCCTGCCGCCCGAGGTCGACTCCACCAAAGGCGAGCTCGAAGTGCCGATCAGCGACTTCGCGAGCCAGAAGAACGGTAGAGGTGTCCCGCTGGCGGTCGTGACAGCGTTGCGAGCCAACGTAGGACTGCGGTTGCTCTCCGGCTTCCTGACGATCTTTCTGGCCTTCCTGTTCCGCAACAACCCACCACAGGGTTGGGACCTGAACTACACCCTGTTGCTCGGCGCCGTGGTCGCGGCTGCGGGGGTCGGCAGTGCGGTGGGGACGTTCATCGGCTCATCGGTCCGCAACCTGCACCCGGTGTCTCTGGTGAAGTGGCTGCTCGTCATCGACGTCGTGGCGACGGCGCTGACCGCAGTCCGCTTCGGCCTGACCAGCGTGCTGATCCTGAGCTTCGTGGTCGGACTGTGTCAGCAGCTCGGCAAGCTCGCTCTGGACGCGACCATCCAGGAGCACATCAGCGATGAACGGCGCACCAGCGTCTTCGGACGGTCGGAGACCCTGATCCAGCTGTCGTGGGCGCTCGGCGGGGGGCTCGCCGTCGCGCTGCCGGCCGTGGCAGGTCTGGGTATGTCGGTCATCGCCGCCGTGCTGTTCCTGTGGTTGGTATGGGTGCTGCGCAGCTCGCGCTCCCGGCGTTCTCGGGCCGGAGGCGCCGTGGCGCGGCCCCCTACAGACCGGTAGAGACTCGCTCGGAGCTAGCGGTCTCTGTCTCGCGCGCCGAACATGATGTCGTCCCAGCTGGGGACGCTCGGACGACCTTTGCGGCCACGGGGTGGTGAGGGGGCAGAGGGAGCTTCGTCGCTGGGGTCTTCGTCACCTGCGCCGTCCTCGTCTTCGTTCTGGTCATCGTCATCGAGGTCACCCTCATCGAGGTCATCGTCAGCGAGGTCATCGTCATCATCGATGTCCTCACCCCCGAAGAAGTCGGCCAACGTCGCCTCCCGGGACTCCTCGACGTCACCGTCGTCGACGTCCTCCTCGGGGCTGTCGTCATCCAACCGCTCGACATCCTCATCCACGCGCGCCCGTGCCTCATCGGTGTGTGCGGGCACGGGGGCAGCCTCACGGCCGGCAGCCGGTGGCAGCCCCATCGTGTCGGGATCGTAGGGCAGATCTTCCAGGGGTAGGGCCTGGTCGGTGATGCCGGCCGGCAGTGCGGCAGGATCACCGCTCGCTTCGGTGTCATGACCCCCATCGATCTCGTCCGCCCCCTCGCCGTCGAGCTCAGCGTCCGCGTCGAACTCGATCTCGTCGCCCATGCCGGCGTCGGAGTCGTCGCTCCCGTTCCTTGCAGGGGACTGCTCTGTGGCCGCTGCGTTCTTGCGCGGTCGACCCTGACCGTGGCCTCGCCGCCGGCTGCGCTCGCGCATCGTGGACATGAGGTCGTCCGGTCCGTCCATCCCCGCCCCGAACAGTGCCGAGGCCGGGGCGGCTGCGGGCAGGCTCTGCTCGTCCTCGCTGAGCCATCGTGCCTCGTCGTCGATCGCGTCCACCGAACGGGCGGAGAGGTCGAAGCTCCAGGCCGCTTGACGGATGCGTTGACCGGCCATGAACCGGACCACGACTGACCACTGGCCACCGTCGGGCCGCATGGCGTCCCACTGCACCTTGTCGAGGTCCACCCCACGCACGTGGAGTCGGTCACGCACCCTGGTCTCCAGGCTCGGTGGTGGGCCGCTCCGGTCGTGCGTGCGCACCAGTGCCTGGCGAGCCAGCCCCGCGATGTGTTCGCGCTCCGCCAAGATCGGTCCCTCATAGCGTTGAACGCGCTCTACCTCCCACCCTGTCAGCGCCGCAACGTCGGCGTTGCTCAGACCGGCTCGGATCTGGGTCTGCACCTCGCGGGGCGTTGCGTTGGCCCGTGCGGTCGGCGCGCCGGAGGACTGACGCAGCGCGCTCCGCAGCCGGTCGTCGATGGGCACGGTGAAGTCGGAGCCGTCGGCGGCCGTAACCACCAGATGGGCGCCGTCCTCATGCAGCCCGGTGAACCGGAGCTGGTCCATGCCACTATCTCCTCGCGGTGTCCTGGAATAGCCGAACGCGTTTCGTGACGACTGTGTCACCTGTGAGTGTGCCTCACACAGGTGCCACGCCGCGCACGGCGCAGCGGGCAGGTACGTTTGGCCCACCATGGTCGCCTCCAGCACCGAGCTCCAGCTCGCGCTCGATCTCATCGGCGTCTTCGTCTTCGCTCTCTCCGGTGCCTTGGTCGGAGTCCGCAAGCAGCTCGACCTGCTCGGCGTCGCGGTGCTCGCCGTGGTCGCTGGTCTGGGGGGCGGGATGATCCGCGACGTCTTCCTCGGCGACCTACCACCGGTGGGGATCAGCGACTGGAGGTTGCTCGCCGCAGCGGTGTGCGCGGCCCTTCTGGTCTTCACCCTCCACCGGCGGCTGATGGAAGCTCGCACGATGGGGTCACGGTCCCGGGTGAGGATCTCCTTGGTCACCCGGATGGTCCGCGTGCTCGACGCCGCCGGCCTGGCCGTGTTCTCCGTGGGCGGTGCGCTGAAGGCCATCTCCTTCGGCAGCCCGGCGCTCGCGGCCGTGGTGATCGGCGTGGTCACCGCCGTCGGCGGAGGCGTGATGCGCGACGTGCTCGTCCGCGAGGTGCCGGAGGTGCTGCGCCGTGAGCTCTACGCCATCCCCGCCCTGATCGGAGCCAGCAGCGTGGTCCTCGCCTTCAATGCGGGCTACCTGGCTACCTGGGTGGT
>JBASAN010000435.1:0-2777 GCA_049650625.1 Ornithinimicrobium sp. | reverse complement strand
GTCCCCGCGTTCTCGCGGTGCTCGCAACAACCTGATCGATCCTGTGAGCATGTTGATGGCCGAGGGAACCTTCCGGCCGGGACGGCCTAAAGGCGTTGCAATCAAGTCGAGAAGGCTCAGTCCTGCGACCCCATCCCGCTGTCAAAACGCCCCGCGTGACGATCGGCATGCGGAGCCAGCGAGTGACCGACTGGCAATCGACAAGAGCCAGACAATCGACGTGCCGGAGCACTCGCCGCGTTTCGCTGGCGACCGTGCTTCGATCACCCCATGAGCTCGCACGAGGACGTCGATGCCATCGACACCACCGCCGCACTCGAGTGGGCCACCGGTGTCGTGGGGCCCATCCTCGGCGTCGACCGGCTTGTCGGTGGGTGGACGTCGACGATGTTGGACCTCAGGACGCAGGCCTCGCAGCAGGTCGTGCTCCGGCTCATGACCCGCGAGCCCTGGCGCACCCATGGTGCCGGCCTCACCACCCGCGAATCGCTCGTCCAGGAGATGCTGAGCACCACACCTATCCCGGCGCCTCGCTCGCTGGCGCTCGACGCCGACGGTTACGCCTGTGGCTACCCGGCCCACCTGATGACCTTGCTACCCGGCCGGATCGAGCCGGACCGGGCCGATCCCGAGTCCCTGGACCAGCTGGCGGGGCTGCTCGCGGACATCCACGCGATCGAGGCGACCATCGAGGTCCGCCTTTACCAGTCCTGGGCCTGGGAAGCGAAGTACGCCGTGCCCGACTGGGTGACCGACCCCGCGGTGTGGACCGACGCCTTCGCGGTGCTGCGCAGCGACGCCCCGCAGCACGAGACCTGCTTCATCCACCGAGACTTCCAACCTCGCAACATCTTGTGGGCCGAGGGCGAGATCACCGGGGTCGTCGACTGGGTCGAGACCTCACTCGGCCCGCCGTGGCTCGACGTAGCCCACTGCGCGACCAACATCGCCCTCACCCACGGCAACGGCCCGGCCGACCAGTTCGCCGCCGCTTACCGCCGTCGCACCGGACGCAAGGAACAGCCCTACTTCGACGTTATGGACATCGTTGGCTTTCTCCCTCCACCGGGCCGAGAGGGGTTCATCACTGCACCAGCTGACCGCGCGCGCCTTGAGGCCCGACTGGTCGCGGTGATGCAGCGTTTCGTGGCCTGAGCCTGACGACCGATCGCCCACTCGAGCGCGTCCGCAAGCCGTAGCGGGATCGGCTCACAGCGTGACCGGTAGCGGGTCGCCTCGGTCAGGCGGTGATCATAGTTCTCGCGATCGGCGCGTGCGCGGCAGCCCCAGCTCTCTGGCGCAGCGCCTGTCCTCTCTAGGACCACCGTTGGGCGACCCGCAACGGGATCCCGCACCGGCGACGCTCCGCGAGCCCATCCCGCACTGGCGACGCTCCGCGAGCCCATCCCGCACTGGCGACGCTCCGCGAGCCCATCGGTCACGGGCACGCTCCGCGAGCATGCCGCTGCGGTGCGGTGCGGAAACGATCAAAGATCCAGCTTGAGGCCCTCATGCGAGGCGATGAATCCGAGCCGCTCGTAGAACCGGCGTGCCTCCGCCCTACTCTTGTCGGTGCTCAGTTGCACCAGCGCGCAACCCCGTCGTCGCGATTCCTCGATGGCCCACCCGAACAATGCCTGGCCCAAGCCACGGCCCCGGTGGGTCGCTCGAACCCGGACCCCCTCGATCTGCGCTCGCAGTGCGCCGCGCCGCGCGAGGCCGGGGATGAAGCTCAGCTGCATGGTCGCCACCACCTCGCTGCCGTCGACGACGACGAGGAGCAGGTGGGCCGGATCTCGCTTGATCGCGTCGAAGGCATCGAGGTACGCCCGCAGCCCGTCATCGCCGTCCGCGCTCTCACGGCGCACGCCGAGGGGATCGTCGAGCAGCAGATCGACGATCGCCGCGACGTCATCCCTCTGTGCCTCGCGGAGCAGGACAACGGAGTTCGATACCTCCAGGCGGGCGGCGATCGTCATGCTCCGATGCTGCCGCATCGTCACCTCGAGCGAAGCGCCGCCGAGGCCAGGTGTGCCTCGGTGACTGCCATGATGCCGTGGTGCTGGCGCTCATCCGCGAGGGAACGGCCGACGAGGTCGAGTCCTGTGTGGCCCTGTGGACACGCGTGATCTCCGCACGCGACGGCTCCCAGGTCATCAGGGAGGTCTCAGAACGTGCCCACGAGGCGTTCCATCGATCCGTTCTCCGTTTCGCCGTGGTTGGCGAGGGGCCGAACGGGTTCGCCCTCACCGTGATGAGGGCCCCAAGCGTCGCCCTCCTGTCCCGGATCTGCGTCGATCCGCGGATGATGTCGCACGGTGTCGGCACCGCCTTGGTACACGATGCGGTGCATCACGCACGCCGAGCGGGCCTCGACCGGCTCGAGCTCGACGTCCGCGTGACCAACACCCGCGCGACGGCCCTGTACGAACGTGCCGGCTTTGTGACGGTGTCCGAGCCGTGGGCCTTCGATGCCGGCGACCCGGTCGAGACGTGGTCCTTGAACCTGTGAACCAGGTCGATAGGCATCCATCAGACCGAAGCCCGATCCTGCGCTGGCGGGGTCCGTATGCCGATCGTCATGCGGGGCGACCCCGGTGCGGATCCAGTTGTCGACACCCGTACCGGGTCAGGCTTCAAGCAACCATCCTTCAGTGCGCCTCGAGGTCGAAGAACAGGAAACCAATAAACTGACCCGAAGGCTCCACGCCCGGCGGCAACAGCTCGGTCGGGGTGCCGGGGTGGGCCGGTGGCTCGTGGATCCCGATGATCCGGAA
>JBASAN010000434.1:0-1584 GCA_049650625.1 Ornithinimicrobium sp. | reverse complement strand
ATCGAGATCGCCTTCATCCCCTACGACGGTCACTACCCCGACCGTCCCGCCCCGGCTGCGGTCCTCGCGCTCGGCGCTCGCCCGGAGCGCCTCCACGGCGGCTTCCGGATGACGGTGCGCACCGAGGTGGGACGACAGGTCGGCTTCGACCCCGACCTGCAGTCCTATTCCCCCGGCGAGGACGTCGACGCCAGCTACCGCCTGTCCCGGCACGGCGCGATGCTGACCAGCACCCGCGCGCGGGTACACCACCACAACAGCGCCCTCGGTCGGATCGACCGTCGCCAGACCGAGATGCTCTCGACGATGAACCAGGCCTACTTCCTGCGCCGTCACGCCCCCGACCAGGCCTGGGCCCGCCGGAGCTACTTCCGCCTGGCGGTGCGTCGGGTGCTGGCGCAGGTCATCAAGGACGTCGCCACCCGGCGCTGGTCGCTGCCCCAGGTGCGGGGCGCCGTGGCCGGCACGCTCCAGGCGCGCACCATCTTCGTCTGCGACGACGAGACCCTGGCGTCGCACTACGCCGCCGTCCAGCGTCGGGTGCTCGCCTCCTCCTAGCCCGTGGCGCCACTCGGGCAGCGGCCGCGCGGCCCCGACGGACGAGCCGGTACGTCGTGCGACCACGGTCCACGGCGCTCGACCCTCCCGAGGTGTGGAACGCTGGGGCTCCCGTCCTGCTCGGGTACGGGTGTCGGACGAGCAGCAGCAGCTGACAGGGGTGGGACGGATGAAGAGTCGAATCCGGCGATGGTGGGTGGCCAAGCTCCAGGAGTGGGTCCCGGTGGGTCACATCTCCGATAAGGTGACGGTCGGGGAGGACCTGAAGCTTCCCCACGGCGGCGTCGGCGTCTTCGTCGTGCAGCACGCCACCATCGGGGACCGAGTGACCATCTACCAAGGCGGCGTCATCGGCCGCTACGACGCTCAGCTCCGTGACTACGCGGACTCCCCGTTCGACCACGTCGTGGTCGAGGACGACGTCATCATCTACGCGAACGCCGTCGTGGTCGCCGGTCCGGGCGTGACCACGCTCGGGCGAGGCTCGATCGTGGGCGCCGGCGCGGTGCTGCTGGGCTCTACCGGGCCCGGTGAAATCTGGGCCGGAAACCCGGCGCGGCACGTCGGCTACCGACCGGGGTGGGAGCCTCGGACCTGATCGAACCCCGCACCGGCGGCCTCAGCCGACGGTGAGCACCAGCTTGCCGCGCACGTGCCCCTCCTGGCTGCGCTCCCAGGCCCGGGCCGCGTCGGCCAGCGGGAACGTCTCGGCGACCTCGACGACGAGCTTCCCGTCGTCGGCGAGCGCGGCGAGGGCGTCGAGGTCGGCGACGTCGGGGCGCACGAAGACGTAGACCCCGCCGTGGGCGGACACGCCAGGGTCGGCGATCGAGGCGATCCGGCCGACCGAGCCCTTGGAGAGCAGCGCGACGCTGGTCTCGAGGGTCTCCCCGCCGCGGGTGTCGAGCACGGCGTCGACGCCGGACGGCGAGAGGTCGCGGACCCGCTCGTCGAGGCCGTCGCCGTAGGTCACCGGCTCGGCGCCCAGGGAGCGGACGAAGTCGTGATTGGCCTCCGAGGCGGTGC
>JBASAN010000433.1:0-4213 GCA_049650625.1 Ornithinimicrobium sp. | reverse complement strand
GGATGTGGAGTCGAACGCGGATGGTCGGTTAGACTTCCCCGGCACTGTCACGCGGGCGTAGTTCAATGGTAGAACATCAGCTTCCCAAGCTGAATACGCGAGTTCGATTCTCGTCGCCCGCTCTCTCTCGTCCTAGCGGAAGCGGACCGGTGCCATCCACCCCTCGTCCAGCCGCAGAGTTCGACGTCACGGCCCCGCTCGTTGCTCAGCTCCTGACCGAGCAACATCCTGACCTTGCGGTCCTTCCCTTGCGGTTCGTGGCCAGCGGGTGGGACAACGTCGTGTTCCGACTGGGTGAAACGTATGCCGTCCGGCTGCCTCGCCGTCGAACGGCCGTGCCGTTGATCGAGCACGAGGCGCGCTGGCTCGCCGAACTGGCCCCCGGTCTCCCCCTGCCCATCCCGGTGCCGCTACGTCGTGGGACGCCAGGTGCTGGTTACCCCAGCCCCTGGACCGTGGTGCCCTGGCTGCAGGGGTCGACCGCCCTCGACAGCCCACCCACGGATCTGCTTGGTGCCGCTCGGTCCCTCGGCGCCTTCGTCTCGGCATTGGCCACGCCCGCTCCGGCCCATGCCCCCACCAACCGCTTCCGCGGTGTGCCCTTGGCCGACCGGCATATCGGGGTGGTGGCACGCATCAAGGCCGCGCTACCGGAACAGGAGAGATCTCGCGCTCACGCGGTATGGGCTCGAGCCATGGCGACGCCGCCGTATGCGGGCGTGCCGGTCTGGCTGCACGGCGACCTTCACCCCGCCAACGTGCTGGTCGACCGGGGCGTGGTGGCCGCGGTGATCGACTTCGGTGACCTGACCGCGGGCGACCCGGCCACGGATCTGTCGTTGGCGTGGATGATGTTCGACCCCATCGGACGACAGGTCTTCCGCTCCGCTGCCGGCGGCTGCGATGACGTCACCTGGGTCCGCGCCCGGGGGAATGCGCTCGCGCATGCCCTCGCCTGCCTTTCCTCCTCTTCGGATGACCCCGTCATCGCGGCGCTCGGTAGGCGGACGTTGGACCTCGTGCTCGATGATCCCGACGGGGACGACCCGCGCCCGCCACGGTCCGCCGGGTAGCGTCGGGGACCGATGATCACTCCCACCCACGTCGTCACCAACGCGCTGATCCTGCGCTTCAGCACCCGGTTGCGGTCCGGCCTCCTGGCCACGCCAGCGGCTCGGCGCGCTTTCGTCATCGCCGGCGCTGCGCCCGACCTCCCGCTGTACCTCCTGACGGCCGGGGCGGCGATCTACTACCCCCTGTTCCGAGGTCTGAGCATCGACGAGACCTTCGGGCTGGCCTTCGACGAACTCTTCTACACCTCACCGCTGTGGATCATCGGGCAGAACACGTTGCACTCACCCGTGGTGGTCGGCACGCTGTTCCTGCTGGCCGGTCGGGGGTTCCTGACCCGGGCACCCTGGCTGCGAGCCTTCGCGGCTGGATGCCTGGTGCACATCGCGATGGACATCCCGGTCCATCACAACGATGGTCCACTGGTGTTCTTTCCGTTCAGCTGGGACTACCGCTTCGCCAGCCCCGTCAGCTACTGGGACCCCGCCCACTACGGCAGCGTCCTGGGGCCGATCGACCTCGGGATCACGCTGGTGGGCGGCGCCCTCCTCCTCGGCGACTCTCTGCGCCGGCGGAGAGTCCTCAGACGCGGCCGTACACGAGCTTGACCACCTTGGCCAGCCGGTCTTCGGTGGCCTTGGTGCGCCGGAACGTCGTCAGGGCGAACAGCGACGGGAATCGCTGGTGCACCACGACCTGCGGGCTGCCGAACTCGCGCAACCCGTCCTCACCGTGGACCCGACCGAAGCCCGAGTCGCCGATCCCCCCGAACGGTGAGGACGGGAGCTCCGCAGTGGCGAACACGGCGTTGACCGAGACCATGCCCGTGCGCAGCCGTCGGGCGATCTGACGGCCCCGCGCCCCGGCATACACCACGGCCGCCAAGCCGTACCGCGTGCCGTTGGCCAACCTCACGGCCTCATCCATGTCGGCCACCGGCCGCACCGTGACGGTCGGTCCGAAGGTCTCCTCCTGGTTGGCCAAGGCGTCCTCGGGGACGTCGGTCAGGATCGTCGGCTGTACTACGTGTCCCTGAGCAGGATCGCCACCGAGGACAACCCGGCCTCCCCGAGCGATCGCGTCGGCGACGTGCTCCTGCACCACGTCGACCTGGGACGGCAAGGTCATCGGACCGATCTTGGCGTCGACACCGCCCCCGGCGTGCACGGCCTCGACCTGCTCGGTGAAGCGGGCCAGGAACTGGGGGTACACGGTCTCGTGCACGTAGATCCGCTCGGTGCCGATGCAGGCCTGACCAGCGTTCATCAGGGACCCCCAGGCCGCACTCTCCGCAGCCGCTTCGACGTCGGCGTCCTGGTCCACGATGAAAGCGTCCTTCCCACCACATTCGGCGACCATGGGGGTCAAGCGCTCGGCGCACACGGCCATCACCTTCTTGGCGGTGGCCGTGGACCCCGTGAAGGCGACCTTGTCCACCCCTGAGCGGACCAGCGCCGTGCCGGTCTCACCGTGCCCCGTGACCAGCTGCAGCACCGGATGCTCCGGCACCACCTGGGCGAAGACGTCGACCAACCAGGCCCCGACGCCTGCCGTCAGCTCGCTGGGCTTGAAGACCACCGTGTTGCCCGCCGCCAAGGCCGAGACAACAGCGCCCATCGGAGTGAAGACCGGGAAGTTCCACGGCCCGATCACGCCCACGACCCCGAATGGACGGTAGGCGACCGTCCCCGACAGGTGTGGCGACATCAGACTCGACCTCGTGCGTCGTGGCCCCAGAACCCGCTCGGCATGCTTGCCGACCCAGGCGATGTGTCCCAACGTCAGCGTGACCTCCAAGTGGGCATCCGAGGTCGGCTTCCCCGTCTCCTCGGACACCAGGGCCGCCAGCTCGTCGGAACGCTGAGCCAGGACCGCCTTGAAGCCGTCCAACCGGGCGCGACGCTCCTTGAAGGTCAACGCGGCCCACCACAACGCGGCTTCGTGGGCGCGGGCCGTGATGGCGTCGACCTGACCCGCGTCGTGGATCGGCCAGGTGCCCAGCACCTCCCCTGTGGCAGGGCTGCAGACGTCGAAGGTCTTGTCTGCCTGGGCACGGGCGCTAGCCGCCTGCTGAGTGTCGGTCACGGTGAGCCTCCATGGGTCGGTGGGCCGAGCGTAGTACCGCCGATGCCACACTCGAGGCATGGACTCCATACCTCTCGCCCTCTCGATTGCAGGCTCCGAGGCCACCGGCGGCGCCGGCGCCCAAGCGGACCTGAAGACCTTCCAGGAGCTCGACGTCTTCGGCGTCATCGCGCTGACCTGCATCGTCTCCTTCGACCCCAAGGCCGACTGGGGGCATCGTTTCGTCCCGATCGACCCGGAGGTCATCAAGGACCAACTCGAGGCCATCACCACGGCCTACCCCTCCGGGCAGCTCGACGTCGCGAAGATCGGCATGCTCGGCACCCCCGTCACGATCGAGACGGTCGCCGGGGTGCTCCGCGAGCGAGCCTTTCCCCACGTCGTGCTGGACCCGGTGCTCATCTGCAAGGGTCAGGAGCCGGGCGCTGCGCTCGACACCGACAACGCCCTCAAGGAGCACATGTTGCCCCTCGCGACCTTCGTCACGCCGAACCACTTCGAGGCGATGTCCTTGTCCGGGATGGACGCCATCGACGATGTTGACGACCTGACCGAGGCCGCTCGTCGGATCCACGAGTCCAGTGGCGCGACGGTGCTGGCCAAGGGCGGGGTGCGCCTGGCCGGGGACGACGCGGTCGACGTCTACGTCGACGGCGAGACGACCGAGGTGCTTCGCGCCCCCAAGGTCGGCGACGCCGTGGTGGCCGGAGCCGGATGCACCTTGGCTGCCGCGGTCGCTGCGTTCCTGGCTCAAGGGGTGAGTCCGCTCCAGGCGGCTCGCGCCGCGAAGCTCTTCGTCACCACCGGCATCACTGCCCGGTTGTCCTCCGACGCCCCCTTCGACGTTGTGTGGCAAGGCGCCGCCGAGCGCTGAAGGGCGACGTCCACCGTTCGGGAGGACCGACGGACGTCGAGATCAACCCGGCTCACGCTCTACCAGGCGTGGGCCACGTCCACCACCAGTCGGCTGGTGTCGCTCCGATACTCCTGCCCGACACAGGATTTGCCGACCCGGTCAGCTCGCCCGGCTCGGGCCGGATCACCCCTGCGGCGTGGG
>JBASAN010000432.1:0-7077 GCA_049650625.1 Ornithinimicrobium sp. | reverse complement strand
CTGGTGGGGTTGACTGAGCGGGTGAACCTGAGCGGTGGCGTGATGGCCTACGGAGTCGACCGGTCCGGGGCTTTCACAGTGCACGGTCGTCTGGCCTGGGACGAGGAGCAGCACTGATGACGAGCATCCGCGTGGTGCTGGTCGACGACGACGCGTTGGTGCGGACCGGGTTGGCGTTGATCCTGGGTGGGGCTCCGGAGATCGAGATCGTCGGGGAGGCCGTCGACGGGCAGGACGCGATCCAGGTGGTCGCCGACGCCGAGCCGGACGTGGTGTTGATGGACATCCGTATGCCGAGGCTCGATGGCCTGGCCGCCACTGCGGCCATCCTCAAGCACTCCCCGCCGCCCAAGGTCATCGTGCTGACCACCTTCGACACCGACGACCTGGTGGTCTCCGCGTTGCGGATCGGAGCCAGCGGATTCCTGCTGAAGAGCACCCGCCCCGAGCGGCTCGTCGACGCGATCCGCTCGGTGGCTGCTGGCGAGCCCATCTTGTCGCCGAGCGTGATGACGGCGTTGATCACTCGGGTCACCGCGGCCGGCGACGACCATCAGAGCGCCACGGCGGACGCCCTGAAGCGGCTGGAGGTGCTGACCGACCGGGAACGCGAGGTCGCCGTGGCGATCGGCGGTGGGCTCAGCAACGCCGACATCGCCTCGACGCTCTACATGGGACTGCCGACGGTGAAGGCCCACGTGTCACGGGTGCTCACCAAGCTCGACGCCGACAACCGCACCCAGGTCGCGATCCTGGTGCACGACGCCGGGCTCAACGACTCCTAACCCCCTTTCCCGCCACCCCCAGCCACTTGTTGCTACCTCGGGCCTCTAATACGACGCTGGAGGTGAGCTTTGTGGCTGGGGGTGGCGAGGAAAGGGGGTGTCGCCGACCGCTGGGAGCACGATTAACCTGACTCACCTAGCCACACATCATCGAGGAGCGTCCGTGAGCCACTACATAGCGAATGTGCGCGATGCCGAGTTCAACCTGTTCGAGGTCTTCGGCCGTCACGAGGTGCTGGGCAAGCCGCCGTTCGAGGACGTGGACGTCGACACCGCGCGGGACATTTTGAGCGAAGTCGCGACGCTGGCCCAGGACCGGCTCGGCGCGAGCCTGCTGGACTCCGACCGCAACCCGCCGACTTTCGACCCGAGCACCGGCACTGTCGAGATGCCGGAGTCGTTCGTCAGGACCTACCGCGAGTACATCGAGTCCGGTTGGGGCAAGCTCGAGATCTCCGAGGAACTCGGCGGGGTCAGTGCTCCACCCTCGCTGAGCTGGGCCGCGATGGAGATGGTGCTGGGGTCCAACCCGGCGTTGAAGCTGTACTCCTCGGGCTACACCTTCGCCGAGGTGCTCCTGCGCCTGGGGACTCCGGAGCAGCAGCACCTGGCCAAGCTGCTGGTGGAGCAGCCGTGGGGTGCCACCATGGTGTTGACCGAGCCGGACGCCGGGTCCGACGTCGGCGCCGCTCGCACCACGGCCCGACAGTCCGAGGACGGCACCTGGCACATCACGGGAGTGAAGCGCTTCATCACCTCGGCCACCGCGCCGTTCTACGACAACGTCATCCACTTCGTGCTGGCTCGACCCGAGGGCGCCGGGCCCGGCACCAAGGGCCTGTCACTGTTCCTGGTCCCACACCGCCACGTGGACCTGACTACCGGCGTGATCGGTGAGCCCAACGGAGTGCAGATCACCAACGTCGAAAAGAAGATGGGCCTGAAAATCTCGACGACCTGCGAGGTCCGCTTCGGTGAGGACGCACCCGCAGTGGGGATGCTGCTCGGCGACAGGCATGACGGCATTGCGCAGATGTTCCGGATCATCGAGGGCGCCCGGATGATGGTCGGCACCAAGGCCATCGCTACCCTCTCGACGGGCTATCTGAACGCCTTGGACTACGCGAAGGGCAGGGTGCAGGGCAGCGACCTGACCCTGATGTCCGACAAGTCAGCCCCACGGGTGACGATCACCGCTCATCCTGATGTGCGTCGCTCGCTCATGCTGCAGAAGTCGTATGCCGAGGGCCTGCGCGCCCTGATGCTGTTCACCGCGACCTTCCAGGACACCGTCCACGCCGCGCAGACTCTGAGCGGAAGCGAGAAGCTCGAGCAGGGTAGCGACGCGCACCTGGCCCAACGGGTCAACGATCTGTTGTTGCCGTTGGTCAAGGGTTGCGGCTCCGAGCGAGCCTGGGTGTTGTTGGGCACGGAGTCGTTGCAGGTCTTCGGCGGTTCCGGCTTCCTGGCGGACTACCCCGTGGAGCAGTACGTCCGCGACGCCAAGATCGACAGCCTCTACGAGGGCACCACCGCGATCCAGGGCCTGGACTTCTTCTTCCGCAAGATCGTGCGTGACCGCGGCGAGGCCATGGGCTACCTGAGCCAGCAGATTCTCGGCCTCGTCAAGGGCGGCGCCGCCGACGACACGTTCGCCTCCGAGCGCGAGATCCTCGGCTCGGCGTTGGCCCACTTCCAGTCGATGGTCGAGTTCCTCGTGGGTCGGGCGATGGCTGCGGACCCGCGCTCCGGCGGTCAGCCCAGCGACATCTACGACGTCGGGCAGCACACCACCCGGCTGTTGCTCTGTGCTGGGGACCTGCTGGTCGGCTGGCTCTTGCTTCGTCAGGCCGAGGTAGCACATGCGGCCCTGAGCGGCGAGGCCGCACCGGCCGACCACGACTTCTACGTCGGCAAGGTCGCGGCCGCTCGGTTCTTCGCCTCAGAAGTACTGCCCCGACTGGCCAGTGACGCCCAGGTCGTCACCTCGGGCAGCTCGGGACTGATGGACGTCCCGGAGTCCGCCTTCTAAGGCGAGAGGTTCAGCGTCGCGGCCGGCCGGCTTACTCGCCGTACGGGCCGCGGCGGTCGTCCTGACGTCGCTGAGTGACGGTGGTGTTGGAGCGCTGGGCGTTCATGATCAGCCCCAGGATCAACGTCAGTCCCCCAGCCACCATCAGGATGAGACCCATGGTGTCGATGTCCACACCGCTGACCGTGGCGTCGACGGCAAAGTAGAGGACCGCCCCCACGGCCATAAGGAAAATTCCGAGACCAAGACCCATGGGGATCCCTTTCGTAGCGGTGTGACATCAGCGGTGGCGACGTCGATGATCACCCCAGCGTATCCATACGCCGCAGGAATGACTCAGAAGCGTGCGCTCAGGGGCTCGCGACGAGTGCCCCCGCCCGCCGTCGGCGACTCCGTCGAGGCCGTCACAGTCGACGGTCCGTCAGGACCGGGAACCGTGACCGCCATCCAGCGACCGCGGTGGGGTCGATCTGTGCGCTCACCACCTCCTCGCCCAGTCCTCCTTCCGCAACCACCTCACCCAGGGGGTCGATGACCGCGCTGTAGCCGCCCATCTCCGTCTCCGCGTGGGTGCCCGCAGTGTTGCAGGCCACCACGAAGCACTGGTTCTCGATGGCTCGAGCGCGCAGGAGGGTCCGCCAAGCGCTGACACGCGCGGCGGGCCAGGCTGACGCGAGGACGAACATCTGCGCTCCTTGCTCGACCTGACGCCGATACAGCTCGGGAAAACGCAGGTCATAGCAGGTCGATACCCCGACCATCAGCTCATCGGCAGGGGTAGGCAGACGGGTGACCACGACCTCCTCACCGGCTTCCATGAGCTTGGGCTCGCCGGAGCCGAAACCGAACCGGTGAATCTTGCGATACGACGCGCACCTCGAGCCGTCCGGCCCGACGATGACGGAGGTGTTCCACAACCCCTTGCCCTCGGGCCCCTCCTCTCCTGGGGGCCGCTCCACGATCGACCCGGTATGCACCACCGCACCGATGTCTCGGGCCACCTCGCTTAGAGCCGCGGTCGTCTCACCATCGACCTGCTGCTCACGCTGCGGCCAACGGCGGTAGTCGAACGCTCCGGCGCTCCAGAGCTCAGGCAGCACGACCAGGTCGTGACCCTGCTGCTCCCGGACCAGCGCAACCACGCGGGCCAGTCGGTCGGCTGGAGTCTCCGTATCCCCGTAGGCCAGCTGGATCAGCGCAATCTTCACAGGTCAGTCCTTCGTCGCGGGTTGTGGGGTGCTCGTCGGTCGGTGGCCCATAGCCGCCAACCGTTCGTTGTATGCCGTCAGCTCGGCGTCCTCGTCGCGGTCGGCTTGGCGGTCGCTGCGGCGAGCATCCCGCTCGTCGCGACGCAGCCAGTCGAGCGTGACCAGCATGGCCAACGCCAGGGTGGGCATCTCCCCGATGCCCCAGGCGATGCCCCCGCCCAACTGCTGGTCATCGAGCAGGTCCGGCCCCCAGGACAGGCCCAGCTCCTTGAAGAACCCGGGTGCCAACAGCCACGTCCCCGTCATCAGGGCCAGTCCGAAGAACGCGTGCGCCGCCAAGGTCGCCAGAAGGACCAGCATCCGCAACGGTGCTGACCATTTCGGCGGCCCGGGGTCGATGCCGATGAGCGACCAGACGAAGAGGTATCCGGCCATGAGGAAGTGCATGGTCATCAAGACGTGGCCGGTGTGGGTGGTCAGCGCGAACTCGAAGGCGCCCGTCCAGTAGAACCCGACCAGGCTTCCGAAGAAGATCACGGCCGCGACCACCGGGTTGGCCATCATGGCGGCATACCGCGAGTGGGTGACGGCCAGCAGCACCTCACGGGGCCCCAGGGTCTTGTCCCGACGAGCGACCAAGGACCTCAGGGCCAGCGTGATCGGTGCGCCCAGGACCAGGAAGATGGGGATGGCCATCATCACGGCCATGTGCATCACCATGTGCATGGAGAACATGACGCGGCCGTAGACGCCGGGGGCACCGCTGGTCGCGTAGACGAAGATCGTCCACCCCAGCGTCCACGCCGTCGTGCGGCCGATGGGCCAACGGTCTCCCCGACCATGCAGCCGGACGACGCCGGCCACGTACAGCCCCACGGCCACAGCCGCCATGGTGAGCATCATCCAGTTGACCTCCCACTGCGTGACCAAGGTGGCGGCGGTCAACGGCGGCGGCTCGGGGTACCCCGTCATGAGCTGCACGGTCGACGTGCTGTCGATCTCGCGCAGCTCCGGGGGCGGGGTGCGCGAGAGGGCCACGGACAAGCCCAGCGCCACGGACATCACCAGCGTCTCGACGAGGGCGAAGCGCGCGAAGGCTCCGCCGCGGTCCAGACCACCGGCCACCAGTCGTTGACGGTGGACGTATCCGAAGAACCCCAACACCGTCAGGACCGCGACTTTGCCCCAGATCAACAGCCAGTAGCTGCTGACCAGATCGCCGAAACCCTCGATGCTCTGCACGGCGAACAGCACGCCAGACAGCCCTACCGCGATGTAGCACCACAGCGCCATGGTGGAGAAGCGTTGCACCACGGCGGTCAAGGCTGCCCCCAGCTCACGGCGCAGCACGACCAGGCCGATCAGCCCACCCACCCAGGCGCTGATGGCGACGAGGTGGATCGCCAGGGCGGTCACGGCGGTCTCGTGCCCCTCGTTGCCACTGGAGTGCCCCGTGTACGCGATAGGGATGAGGCTGGCGAACGCCAGGACCGTCGCCCACGCCAGTCCACCCCTGGTGCGCACCAAGGCGGCGACGACCGCCACGGCGAGGGCCATCACGAGCTCGATGGACCACAACCGCAAGAGCTCGATGCCGAGGAGGTTGGTGAACAGGGCGTCCCAGTACCGATCGCCGCCCAACGGGATCGCCGACACCTCACTGAAGCCGACCAGGAGCTGCGCCAGGGCGCTGACCACCCAGACCGCTGCGGTGATGGCGGCGCTGTGGGCAGCCATCTCCCGACGCCTCGAGGTCCTTGACTCCGGGGCGAAGAAGCCTCCGATCAGCAGCAGGCCGATGGTGACGGCGGCCGCCACGTTGTGGACGACCCCGATGAAGAGCTGCCCCCAGCGCACCAGAGGACCGGCATCAGCGAGGACCAACGGCGTGGTGGCACCACTCAGGGCGGCTGCCGGGAGAGCCACGACGAGGGCCACGACAAGCACCGCCACCACCGGCAGCCACGACACCGGACGCGGCGCGGTCGGGGCGGACCGGTCGGCGTCCCGAGGTCGAGGAGGGCGCTCCATCACTGACGACACACCACCATGCTAGGTAGGCTGGCTGACATGCCGCTGCACCCCTCCGCTCCCGAAGAACTTCCCGACCTCGTCGAGGGCTATCGGCAGGCGATGCGTTCGTTCATCGACCTCGGCCGTTCGTGCCCGGAGTCCAAGGTCGACAATCCCACGCCGTGCCCGGGGTGGAGCGTCAAGGACCACTTCGCGCACATCGCCTCGCTTGAGGCGTACTTCGACGGTGCTGACTACCCCGAGGTCGACCTCCCCGAGCGCGGACACCTCACAGGCCGCTTCAGCACGTGGCTCGAGCACGGGGTGCAGGTGCGACGTGAGCAAAGTATGGAGGAGGTCCTCGAGGAGCTCGAGACCCTGATGTTCAACCGGATCGCCACGCTCGGCAACCCGGAGCTGACCCTGGAGACGGTGGTGCGAGCACCCATGGATCGGGAGATGCTGTTGGGTGATCTCCTGGAGCGCCGACTCTCCGACATCTGGGTGCACGAGCAGGACATCCGCGAGACCCTGGGTCGGATCGGGAACCTGGACAGCCCCGCCGCGTCCACGTTCGTCGGTCGGATCGTGGACGCCTTCCCCCGGATCCTGGCCAAGCGCCTCGACCTTCCCGCGGGCCAGACGGTCATCCTGGAGAGCACCGGCCCGGTCACCGCACGGGTGGGAGTCCGCATGGCCCACAACAGCGACGGTGACGTGGTGGGTCACACGCTGTTCTCCGGGTCCCAGGAGACCGCTGCCGAGGACGCCGCCGACCAGGTCGAGCACCCCGAGGAAGACGTGTCCAGCACCACGATCATGATGTCCACCGACGCTCTCACCCGTCGGGCGGCGGGTCGGCGCACCACGGAGGACACGTCATACCGGGTGGTCGGGGACGAGGAGACAGCGCGAGCCGTGCTCGATGCGCTGGTCATCACCCCGTAGTCACCGGTCCCGAGCACCGTCCCGATAGCCTGCTGTCCGACGCCCCGACGAAGGAGCCCCCGAGATGAAGACCACCGCCGCGATCACGCTG
>JBASAN010000431.1:0-3599 GCA_049650625.1 Ornithinimicrobium sp. | reverse complement strand
TGCTGCTGCTCGGCCTGACCTCTTACGTCCCACTGTTCGCCCAGGGAGTGCTGGGCACCGGAGCGGTCACCGCCGGGTTCGCCCTGGCCGCGATGACGATCGGCTGGCCCATCGCCGCGACCACGTCTGGGCGGCTGTATCTGTCCATCGGCTTCCGCCCGACCATGCTGATCGGCGCCACGATCGCGCTGACCGGTGCGGTGCTGCTGACGACCGTCGACGCGTCCAGTCCGGTCTGGTGGCTGGCCGCGCCGTGCTTCGTGATGGGCCTCGGGTTCGGGTATGTCGCGAGTCCGGCGATCGTGGCCGCTCAGGCCGCCGTCCGGCGCAAGGATCGGGGGGTGGCCACGAGTGCGTCGCTGTTTGCCCGGTCGGTGGGCAGCGCCGTGGGGGTGGCCGCCTTCGGCGCGATCGTCAATCACATCGTGGCCGCTCGGCTGGGGGGAGCGCCTGCGGACCTGGAGTCGTTGCCCTCCGGGGTGTTGGACCCGGCCATCCACGCGGTCTTCCTGACCTCGGCCGCCGTGGCGGTAGCCCTGGTCCTGGGCGCGGCGTTGATGCCCCGCCGGGTGGACGAGCTGGTCGACTAGCGACGAAGCGCCGCGAAGGCTACCTAGCGGGCGGAAGGCCCGGCGTGCTGCGGAGGGGTCTTGTGGGTGGGACAGTGGACGTCGAAGGCCGTCAGCGGGTGCGCGTCGGGGGTGGGCACGAGCACGCGTTGCCCCACCGCGACCTTGTCGGTGTGCGAGGTCAGCGCCCGCACCACCGGGCCCGAGTCCAGCGCGACGTGGTGTAACACGTCACCGCCACGGAACTCCAGTCGCCGGACCACTCCGGCGGCGCCGTGGCAGCGGTTGCGTCCCTGGTCTGCGAGGTCTGAGTCCAGCAACGGTCGCACCGTCAGGTCGTGCGGGCGCGTCATCACGTCGACGTCCCCATCCGCGCCTTCCAACACGGGTAGCGGTCCCAGCACCGTGTCAACGGACTCGCCATGCCGCACCCCGGACAGGAAGTCCGCCTCGCCGAGGAACGTGGAGACGAACCGGTTGATGGGGCGGTGGAAGACCTCTTCGGGCTCGGCCAGCTGCACCAGACGACCGGACTGCAGCACCGCGACCCGGTCGCCGACGGCCAGGGCTTCGTCCTGATCGTGGGTCACCAGCACGACGCTGGCCCCAGCGGCCCGCAACGCCTGGATCGCCTCGTCCCGCACGCGGGCCGCCAGCCCGCGGTCCAGCTGGCTGAACGGCTCGTCGAGCAGGACGACGTCGGGGTTGAGCGCCAGGGCGCGAGCGATGGCCACGCGTTGCTGCTCACCACCGGAGAGCTGGTGCGGATAGCGGTCGCCGAACCGGCTCAGACCGACGAGCTCGAGCATCTCGCGCACGCGGTCCTGGGTCTCTTCGTTCTTGCTGTGCCGGGTGTCGCGAAGCCAGCTGCGGCGCCGGGTGTCTCCCCGGCCGATGCGGCCGGGAGTGCGACGGGTCAGTCCGAAGGCCACGTTGTCGGCCACGCTGAGGTGGGGGAACAGTGCCAGATCCTGGAAGACGATGCCGACCCCGCGGCGCTCGGCGGGCACGAAGGTGCTCGGGCCGGCCACCTCACGTCCCCCGACGCGGATCGTGCCGGAGTCGATGGAGTTCAGCCCGGCCATCATCCGCAGGAGCGTCGACTTGCCACAGCCGCTGGGACCGACGATCGCCAAGGCTTCGCCGCGGGCCAGGCTGAGCGAAATCTCGTTGACCGCGGTGGTCGCGCCGAACCGCTTGGTCACGCCGACGCACTCCAGGACATGCTCGGTCCTGGAGTCGGCGGGTGCCGGTGCGTGCAGGGCGGTGGTCATAAGGGAACGTCACTCTTCTCTAAGTCAGGGACTGCCAGGGTATGCCGGAACACCAGGATGATCGGCACCAGGGCCACCGCGATGATCGTCAGGGCAGGCAGACCGGCCGTTTCCCACCGGGACTCGGCGGCCAGCTCGAAGACCCAGACGGCCAGCGTCTCGAAGCCGAAGGGCCGCAACAGCAGCATGATCGGGAGCTCCTTGAGCGTGTCCACGGCCACCAGGACCAAGGCCACTCCGACGCCGGGCCGCACGAGCGGGAAGTGCACTCTGCGCATGACGCCCAGCGGTCTCGTGCCGAGAGTCAGGGCTGCTGCGGTCAGAGAGGGCGATACCTTCTCCAGCCCCGCGTCCAGACTGCTCCAGGCGACGGCGAGGAACCGGATGATGTAGGCGTAGAGCAGGCCGAACAGAGTGCCCGTGATAAGCACGCCGCCCCAGTCGAGGCCGATGGCGTCGAGCAACGAGTCGGCGGTGGACAGCACGATGAGCACGCCGATCGCCACCACCGGGCCTGGCACGGCATACCCCACGGTCGCGGAGCGAGCCAGCCTCCCCGTCCACTTGCCGCCACCGAGGCGCGTTGCGCTGGCCAGCACGATGCCGACGAACACGCAGGCCACGGCTACGACCCCAGCGATCATCGCGCTGTTGGCGACGTAGCCCAGATAACGGCTGTCGAGACCGTCCTCACCCAGCAGCGGTCCGGTCCAGACCAGGAGCTGCACGACCGGCACGACGAACGTCACGGCGATGACCGCCAGGCACAGCGCGGTGGCGGCCCGTGCCTTGCGGCCCACGAGCATCGCGGGCTCCAACGAGCGACCCCCACCGCCCTGTTGGTGGAACCGTGCCCCGCCTCGCCCGATCCGCTCGAAGGCCAGCACCAGCACGGCGAACATCAGCACCACCCCGGCCAGCTCGCTCGCCGCCACGCGGTTGTACATCCCCACCCAGACCTGGTGGATGCCGACCGAGACCGTCTGCACGTTGAAGTACTGCACGGTCGCGAAGTCCGTCAGCGTCTCCATGGCGACCAACAACCCACCGGCGGCCAACGACGGACGAGCCAGCGGTAGGACCACCAGCCGAGCGGCGCTCAGGGGACCGGCCCCCAGAGCGCGGGCCGCGTCATACGTGGTGGAGGACTGCTCGCGCAGGGCCGCCCGGGCGAGGATGTACGGATAGGGGTAGAGCGCGATGATCAGCACCAGCGCGCAGGCAGCGAACGAGCGCACCTCGGGAAACCAGACGTCCGGACCGAAGACCTGCCTCAGCCCACTCTGGACCGGGCCGGGGTGGTCCAACAGGCCGATGTACACGAAGCCCATGACGTAGGCCGGCACGGCCAGGGGGAGGACGAGCAGCCAGGAGAACCAGCGCTGGCCGGGGAAGCGATACCGGCCGACCAGCCAGGCCAGCCCGGCACCCATCACGATGCTGCCGGTCACCCCCACGAGCACCAACGCCAGCGTGGTCAGCACCATGGACGTGAGTCCCAGGTCCACCAGGAAGCCCCACGTCGCCGCGTCCGGGGTCAGCAGCGAGCCGACCACCAGCAGGACCGGCACGGTGGTGAGCACCGCGAGGGTCAGCACCACGAGCTGCCAGGGACGGCGCCCGTAGCCGGCGGTGTTCTTCGTCCGCTTGCCCCGACCCAGGTCTCGTCGGGTCGAGGAAGGGCCGCGCGGCAGCGGCGCTATCGACCCGTCGGTCCCGGGCGGGGCAGGGTGGGTGGCCGCGCTCACTTGTAGCC
>JBASAN010000430.1:0-11417 GCA_049650625.1 Ornithinimicrobium sp. | reverse complement strand
ACGCCGCCCAGCACGGGGCCGACCGCCACCGCGACCCCGGTCACGGCCCCGAACACTCCGAAGGCGATGCCACGCTCGCGACCCGAGAAGGTCGCTGCGAGCAAGGCCAGGGCCGTGGCGAACATGGCCGCGCCGCCGATTCCCTGCGCACCCCGAGCCAAGGTGAGCGACAAGATGTTGGGCGCAATGCCGCAGACGAACGAGGCCAGACCGAACAGCGCCACCCCGATGACGAACACCCGCTTGCGGCCGAACAGGTCGGCCAGCGACCCGGCGGTGAGCAGCAGGGCCGCCAGGACCAACGCATACGCGTCGATCACCCACTGCAGGTCCGACAGGCTGGCGTCCAGCTCGCGCTGAATGTCGGGCAGCGCGACGTTGACGATCGTGATGTCGAGCAACAACACGAACAATCCCGTGCACACGGCGACGAGAGTCCACCACTTGGCTGCCATAGAGAGGATCCACCGATCAGGAGAGAGAAGGAGTCGTGCCGCCCGAGGCGAGCCAGCGACCTGCCGCGCAAGCGTACGACCGGCCCATGACGGACCTGCGGGCGGTCACCCACGGTTGGTGACATCTGTCACTCGTGCTGCCCCGTGTCCCGCCCCTACAGTAAAAGACACCCAGCCAGGAGAGTGATAGACGTGAGTCAGCAGCCAGATGCACCGGTGCTCCAGGTCGCCGATGTGGTGCGCCGGTTCGGGTCGTTCACCGCCGTCGACGGCGTCTCGTTCCAGATCGCTCGCGGGGAGACTTTCGGGCTGCTGGGGCCCAACGGCGCCGGCAAGACGACGACCATCTCGATGGTGGCCGGCCTGATCCCACCCAGCGCGGGCAGCGTCACCATCACCGGCCACCGGATGGCAGCCGACACCACCGAGCCCAAGCGGCACATCGGGCTGGTCCCGCAGGACCTGGCCATCTATCCCGAGCTCTCAGCGCGGGAGAACCTGCTCTTCTTCGGCCGACTCCAAGGCTTGACGGGCAAGGAGCTCAAGGGCCGCAGCGCCGAGGTCCTGGAGCTGATCGGCCTGTCGGACCGCGCCAAGGAGGCGACGAAGAAGTTCTCCGGCGGGATGAAGCGTCGGCTCAACATCGGGGTCGGTCTGCTGCATCGACCGGACCTGCTGATCCTCGACGAGCCGACGGTGGGTGTGGACCCGCAGTCCCGCAACTCGATCCTGGAGTCCGTGGAAGCCCTGTCCACCGAGGGCATGGCCGTCCTCTACACCACGCACTACATGGAGGAAGCCGAGCGGCTCTGCGACCGCATCGCCATCATCGACTCCGGCACCATCCAGGCTGAAGGCACTCAGGACGAGCTGATCCAGTTGACCGGAGGGGTCGACACCATCCGGCTGGCAGGGTCCGGCAACGTGACCGAGGCAGCGGCGGCCCTCGGCGAGCTGCCGTCGGTGCAGCGCGTCGACAGTGAGCGCCGTGAGCTGCGGCTGACGGTTCGGGATGCACCGACCGCCGTAGCCAGCATCGTGACCACGGCGACCTCGTCGGGCATGACCCTGAGTGACGTCGAGATCTCGCGCCCCGACCTGGAGTCGGTCTTCCTGCACCTGACCGGCAAAGCGCTGCGGGACTGATCGTGGGCGCACTTCTGACCATGACAGCCTCCGACCTACGGCAACGTCTTCGTGACCGGTCGGTCCTCATCTTCGCGCTGGTCGTCCCGCTGGCCCTGATGTTCGTGTTCAACCTCGTCTTCGGCAACGCTACGAGCTCACAGCTGCAACCGACCACGGTGGCCATCTCGACCCCGTCCGGCGACCGGCTGGCCCCGACCTTCGCGACGGTGCTGGAGCAGGTCGAGGTCGTCGACATCACCGTCGACGAGGTGTCGCCGAGCCAGGCCCGAGCCCGGGCCGAGGACGGGTCGGCCGATGTCGCTCTGATCGTCCCCGACGGCTTCAGCGCCTCCCTGACCTCCGGCGACGGGGTCGATGTGGTCGCCGTGGAGTCCGACACTGCGGGCCTGGAGGGGCAGGTCGTGCTCAGCATCGTCGACTCGGTCCTGACCCAGCTGGACGATGGGGCGGTGGCGGCAGCGGCCGGCTTCAGGCTCGGCATACCCCCCGCTGAGCTGGCGCAGGTCGCGACGGAAGCGGCCACGGCCGGCCCGGCGATGACCGTGTCTCCCGGCACCCTCTCCGCGGAGCAGCTCAGCCCGGCAGCCTCGACGGTCGCCGGACAGGCCGGGCTGTTCTTGCTGTTCACCGTCGGCTTCGGCGTGCTGGGACTCATCTCGGAGAAGGAGCAGGGCACCTACGCGCGGCTTCGCTCGATGCCGATGAACCCGGTCCTGATCGTCGCCGCCAAGGCGCTGGTCAGCTTCGTCCTGGGCGTGGTTGCCACGGCGGTGCTGCTGGGAGCGGGAGCCTTCTTCTTCGACGTGAGCTTCGGGTCCCCCTGGGTGGTCGGCATCCTCATCGTGGCCGTGGTCACCGCCAGCACCTCGTTGATGTTCATCGTGGCCAAGTTGGCCAGCACCGCGGAGCAGGCCGGGATCGCCCAGTCCATCTTGGCCATCTCGTTGGGGATGGCCGGTGGAGCCTTCTTCCCGATCACCGGGACCGGCATCCTGGGGGCCGTCCTGGATCTCAACCCGATTGCTGCCTTCACCCGCGGGCTGGGCATCAGCGCCAACGACGGAGGCCTGGCAGATATCAGCGGACCGTTGCTGGTCATGCTCGGATTCGCGCTGGTCACCGCGATCGTCGCGGCGCTCGCGCCCGACCGAAGCGATCAGCGATGAGAGGCATGCGGGCGGTGCTGGCCGTCACGGGGGTAGAGCTTCGACGCTGGCTGGCCGACCGGTCGAACATCTTCTTCGTCTTCATCTTCCCGCTGGTGCTGGTGGTCGTCATCGGTTCCTCCTTCGGTGGTGACGGACCGGCCGCCAAGGTCGCCATCGCCGGCGGCGACAGCACGTTGCGGACCGCGATCGTGGACCAGCTCTCCGGTGACGGCGACGCGCAGGTGTCGCTCGGAGGTGAGGAGGCCATCCGGGAGCAGGTCGGTCGGGGACGGACCGACGTGGGGCTGCTCATCACCCCGGAGGCAGCCGCGGCGTTCGAGGCGGGTGACGATGTCGACCTGCAGATCCTCGTGGGTTCGAGCGCCAACGCCCAGATCGCCTCGCAGTCCGTCACCGCTACCGTCTCTGCCGTCAACGCCCGCCGCGACCAGGTCGCGGCGCTCAGTGGGGACGGGCGGAGCGCGCAGCAGGTCGAAGCCGCGCTCGATACCGCCGAGCAGCAACGCACGCCCGCCACGCTGCGGCTGGACAGCGTCGATGAGATCAGCGAGGAGTTTGCCGGACTGGCTGGGCAGTTCGACCAGGGCGCCGCTTCTCAGCTCCTCCTCTTCGTCTTCATCGCCTCCCTGACCGGCGCGTCCACCCTCATCCAGGCCCGACGTTACGGCGTGGTCGGCCGGGTCCTGAGTGCGCCGGTCACCACCGTGCAGGCCATCGCTGGCCAGGCTCTGGGCCGCTGGGCCATCGCCGCCTTCCAGGGCGTCTACATCATGGTCGCCACCGCGCTCATCTTCGGAGTGGAGTGGGGCTCCTGGCCGCTGGCCTTCCTGGTGTTGGCCCTCTTCAGCAGCGTGGCCGCCGGGGCCGCCATGCTTCTCGGCTCGCTGGTCGACAACGAAGGTGCCGCGGCCGGGATGGGAATCGGCCTGGGCTTGGTCCTCGGCGCACTCGGGGGTTGCATGTATCCCCTCGAGCTCTTCGGCGACTCGATGCGCACGGCCGCCCACCTCACTCCGCACGCCTGGGCCTACGACGCCATGGCTGACGTGCAGCGTCGTGACGCCAGCCTCGCGGACATCGCCCCCGAGCTCGGCGTCCTGGCAGCGATGGCCCTCGTCCTGCTGGCCCTCGGCGCCTGGGCTCTGCGGCGCAGCACCTCCCGCGCCATGTGAAAGAAGTGGAGCAGCACGTTATTTTGTCCTCATGATGTTGTCTTCGTCGAGCGCGGCTGCTCGTCCCACTCCCCTGACCATCGACGTCTGGTCCGACGTCGTCTGCCCATGGTGCTACATCGGCAAACGCCGGTTGGAGTCCGCCCTGGAGCACCTCAATGCTCACCGCAGCGACCTCCCCGACGTCCAGATCCGGTGGCGGTCCTTCCAGCTGGACCCCTCAGCGCCGTCGGCCGGCGAAGCGGGTCACGGGGTGGGGGTGGCGGCACATCTGGGCGCGAAGTACGGCGGGGGGCTGAGCGCCGGGCAAGCGATGACGAACCAGATCACCGAGGTGGCCGCCGGTGAGGGCCTCGACTTCCACCTCGACGAAGCCGTCGTGGGCAACACGGTGGACGCGCATCGACTGCTCCATCTGGCCAGCGACCTGGAGCACGAGGACCTCGAGGACCACGGCGGGACCAAGCTCCAAGGCTTGCAGGGACGCGTCAAGGAGCGGTTTCTGAAGGCCTACTTCGTCCAGGGACTGGACGTCTCGGATCCGGACGTCCTACGCAGCCTCGCCCTGGAGGAGGGTATGCCGACCCGCCGGGTGGCGGAGGTGTTGCGCTCCGCCGCCTACGCGAAGGAAGTGCACGCCGACCAGGCTCAAGCTCAGTCCTACGGCGCGAACGGGGTCCCGTTCACCGTCGTCGACGGGCGGTACGGGATCTCCGGTGCTCAGCCCGTGGAAGCCTTCGTCGGCACCATCGAGCGGGCCTTGGCGGATCGGGCCTCCCAGCTCGTCTCCGTCTCCACTGGGGCAGCGGGTAGCGCGAGCGCGTGCGGGCCGGACGGCTGCTAGAAGCCTGACCCAACGGGCGACGTCAGTCAGCTGGCGAGCCTGCGCTGGACCGTATCGCGGTCGAGATCACCCCTGGCCAGACTGTAGGAGTGTTCACCGTGCCGTCCGATGGGGTGTGAGCGTGCGTAGGCCGCGAGCCTCGCTTCGAACGGCGCCGACACCACGGTGTGCAGGGAGTCGTAGAGGTCACTGATCGTCGCGAGGGGGTCAGCCACCATGTCGGAGTAGTCCACGTCGTGGATCCGTGAGGAGTGGAGCTCCCGCGCCACCCGATGCCGCTCGATCTCCTGGGCGAACAGATCCAGCGCGGCGTCGGCGGTCGCCCTCTCGGGCACCTCGGTCACGGTCAGGGACTGGGTGGTCTTCGCCATACTCAGATAGCTGGCGAAGGACGTCACCGGGTCCCGGTGAATGTGCACGACGTGTGCTTCCGGGATGGCCCGCAACAACGCGTCCACGGCGCCCATGTGCTCCGGCGCTTTCAGCACGAGCCGCTTGGTGGGGGTCTGCCGCTGGAGGATCTGCAGCCATGCGCGGTACTCGCGGTATTTCTGGGTCCGGTCGTGCTGGAGGTACCACTGCAGGTAGCCGGTCACGGGGGCCATCGCCCAGAAGAACACGGAATCGAAGGTGCTGGCCAAGAGATACAGACACTCCTCCGGGGCGTCAGCGTCGATGGTGTGCATCCGGCTGAGGTTGGGCATCAGCGCGGTGCGCACCGCCAACGAGCGCTGGGCCTGCCAGCGACGCGTGTCCTTACCCGTGCCTCGTGGGATCGGAGCGACCAGCTGCCAGTACGGCGGAGCGTGGTTGCCCGGATCTTGGGCCAGGAGACGGTGCAGGTGGGTGGTGCCGGAGCGGTGCAGCCCGGTGACCACGATCGGGGGTCGCAGCGGAGCCTCGAAGACCTCCGGGTGGTCTCGATGTTCCCGCGCCAGCAGCAACCGGTTCGTCAAGCCGTCGACGATGGTCTGCCGGAGCGCGATCTGCCCCACCAGGTGGGGGTCGATGTCCTGCTCAATCGAGTCCAACAGCGCATCCAGACCCTCTTCGAACCCCAGATCTCCGAAGTCGGTGAGCCCGGTGGCCCGGGTCGCTTCACCCAACACCGTGTCCTTGTCCAACCGGAAGCGGTCGATTCGGTCCGCCGGCGTGAAGCGTCCCACGGTGTTCAGCATCCTCAGCGGTAGCGGTAGTCCGATACCCCTCACGGGCGACCTGCTCTCACGCGCACTCCACCAACTGTCGTCGACTTCTCGGCCTGCACCTCTTTCGAGAGTCTGACAAATCAACCTCTTCTCCGCGACCGCAGGGGTCAGCGTGAAGAGCACAGGATCGCTTGCGATGATGTCGTGATGATCACGACCGACTTGGCACGGGCTCTGCACACGGCGGGACTGATCTGGTCACCGTTGCCCGGCGACCGTTTCGCGGTCGACACGCAGGGCATGCTCGGTGACGTTTTCTACCTCGCCGACATGACCGTCGACGTGCAGCGCTTCGTGGGTGGCTCGGTCATCGGCTTCAACGGCGTCGCCGAGTGGGCCTTGGACTCCGTCGACCTCGAGGAGACGCTGTGGCTGCCTCGCGAAGACCAGATGCGGGCGGTCCTCGGCGCGGCGTTCGTGAGCCTGGAACGCACGGGCGAGGGGTATGTCGTCCGTCTCGCCCCGACAACGGCCTACGACCCCACCCCACACGAGGACGCCGAATGCGCCTACGCGATGGCGGTCCTCGCGGTTCTGGACACGCCCGAACCCATGTAGCGTAGGCGCGCGTGGTGCGGCTCGGCTCAGCCGACCGGGGCCCCTAGCTCAATTGGCAGAGCTGCGGACTTTTAATCCGTAGGTTGTGGGTTCGAGTCCCACGGGGCCCACTCGTGAAGCTGTCGGAGCCGGCGCTTCTCGAACGTTCAGTCGCGCAGCTGCGAGGCGAGGGGGCAGTCGAACGGGTCTCGCGCTTGGATGCCGACGTGGTTGAGGTAGCTGACGACGATGGCGTAGGAGTGGAGGAGGCCGGTTTCGGTATAGGGGACGCCGTGCTGCTCGCAGTAGGCCCGCACGATCGGTTGGGCGCGCTTCAGATTGGGCCGCGGCATGGAGGGGAAGAGGTGGTGCTCGATCTGGTAGTTCAGGCCGCCCATGGCGATGTCGGTCACCGGGCCGCCGCGGACGTTTCGTGACATCAGCACTTGGCGGTGGAGGAAGTCGATCTTCATCGTTGCTGGGACGATCGGCATGCCCTTGTGGTTTGGCGCGAAGGCGCCGCCGAGCAGGACCCCGAAGACCGCCATCTGCACGCCGATGAACGCCGCCGCCTTCCCGGGTGGCATGAGGAGGAAGACGAGCACGACGTATCCGAGAAGTCGGCCCACGACCACGCCGGCTTCTAGCTTGCGGTGCGAGACCCGAGGCGAGGTGAGCAGGGAACGTATCGAGGCGACGTGCAGGTTGAGACCTTCTAGCGTCAGGAGCGGGAAGAACAGCCATCCCTGCCGGTGAATGAACCACCCTCGCAGACCATCCTTGCGCTGGTCCGCGATGTCCCGAGTGAAAGCTATGACCCCGGGAGCGATGTCGGGATCGACCCCTTCCCTATTCGGGTTGGCGTGGTGCTTGTCGTGCTTACCCTTCCACCAGCTGTGGGACAACCCCGCGAAGGCTCCCGAGAGCACTCGAGCGGTCCATTCACTCCAGGCCCGGGACCGGAAGATCTGCCGATGTGAGCAGTCGTGGCCCAGGAACCCGAACTGCGTCAACACCACGCCCATCGCTCCGGCGAGAAGCAGCTGGAACCATGAGTCTCCCACCGCGACGACGCTGACCCACAAGGCCCCGAACGCCAGAACGACCAGGGCGACGTACGACCAGTAGTAGCCGTAGCGCCGGTCGAGCAGCCCACGACTCCGGATCATCGTGGACAGCTCGGTGTAGTGACTCGTGTACCTCTCCTGTGATCGCGGCCCGACGCGTACGGGTACGGCCGGAAGTTCGGGGTTGCTCACGGCATCTCCCATCTCTTCACAGGGCATCGATGACTCACACCGGGCAACCATGCCCCGGCTGGTGTCCGAACCCACCCGAACGAGAGGGGCAGGAGGCGCAGGAAGGGCCACGACTCTGCTGCGCCCCCGGGCAGGCGAACCATGCTGAGATGCCCATGAGACAGGGGCTGCAGTGAGGGCATCCCAGCACGGTGTTGTTCCACCATCGAGTCTGACCACCTAGGGGGTGAAGCGTCACCCCCCTAGGTATCGAAAACCCGCCCGAGGGACCTCGGTCAGCGATAGCGGTCACTGTCATGAGGAACGCGAGTATCCGCGGCGTTCTTGGTCGAGTATGTTGAGCGTGGTTGCCCTGGACCCGGTGATCACGACCACTGGTGCGCACCGCTGAAAGGGCAGCACTGATCTTGCTGTATTCGGTATCCGTTCCTGAGCCGGCTGACAACGGTGACCGGTATGCCCTCGGGTTCTGACCGGCTCGCGGAGTTGCGGGCCCTCGTCGATGGTCAGCCTCGACCGCCGTCTGCTGGCGCCAACCGCGCGAGTCGTTTGCATCGGTTGTGCTCGGTCGTTGTGGCCGAGGTGCCTGCGTGTGCGGCGAGCCTGACGGTGGCGGCGGGCGAGGGGCTTCCGGCGGTCGTTGTGGCCGGAGTCGGCCCGCGAGCTGAAGAGTTGGAAGAGTTGCAGCTCACGCTCGGACAGGGACCTGGTGTCGATGTGCAGCGTCTGGGTCGCCCCGTCCTGGAGGCTGACCTCGCCGGTTCCGGTTCTCGCCAGTGGCCGGCGTACGCACCCGCCGCCAGCGCGCTCGGTGTGGGTGCGGTCTTCGCATTTCCGCTCGAGGTGGGCGTCGTCCACCTCGGCGTCCTCGACGTGTACCAGTCCAGCGGCGGTGAACTCTCCCTGGCGGGCCTGACGGATTGCCTGCTGCTGGCCGGCATGGCTCGCAACCTGCTGCTCGAGGACGTGGACCGGGACAGCGCTAGCGAGGTCGACCCCCGCTGGGATGACGTGCTTCCGATCCCGGAGCTGTTCCAGGCGCAGGGCATGGTCATGGTCCAGCTGGACATTGAACCGATCGACGCGCTGGCCCGGATCCGCGCCTATGCCTACGCCAACGACCAACGGATAGGCGATGTCGCCCGAGACATCGTTGACAGCCGACTCAAACTGGACTGACGCTGAGCACCGACAACCCCTCTGGGGAGATCAAGGGAGCATTGCTATGAGCACCACATCCACGGACAAGCTCATCGACATCTTCGTCGAGGTCGCGGACACTCTGGTGGAGGAGTTCGACCTCATGGACTTCTTGTCCACCGTGGTCTCTCACGCTGTCGAGGTCAGCAACACCGCAGCCGTGGGTTTGTTGCTCGCCGACCAGCAAGGACACCTCCAGTTGATGGCGGCATCACGGGAATCGGCGCGGCTACTGGAACTCTTCGTGCTGCAGAACGACGAAGGTCCTTGTCGGAGCTGCTACACCACCGGGGAAGCCGTGGTCGTGCCCAACCTGGACGACGCGGAAGCGCGGTGGCCCGCGTTCACCCGACACGCCAGCGAAGCCGGCTTTCAGTCCGTGTGTGCCATCCCCATGAAACATAGCGGCACGACGATCGGGGTGTTGAACATGTTCAACCTGACTCCGGACCCTTTCGAAGCCCAGACCGTGCGCGTCATCCAGGCCCTCGCCGACATCGCGACCATCGGTCTGTTGCAGGAACGGTCCGTGCGCAGTGCAACCCTGCTCACCGAGCAGCTCCAAGGCGCGCTGAACACCCGAGTGGTCATAGAGCAAGCCAAAGGTGTCCTCGCGCAGAAACGCGGCCTGGATATCACCAACGCCTTCATCGTCCTACGTGCCTACGCCCGTGGGGCAGGTCTGCCACTGAGCGGTGTCGCACGGGACATCGTCACCAACCCCCATTCGCACCCCGAGCTCACCAGCCCCAGCCGGGAGGTTGACCCTGCCGATGGTGGGGACCCGGACCAATGGCCCGGACAGCAGGCCGGGTTAACGGAACGCGAATCCACCGTGCTGAGTCTGATCACTCAGGGCTGGTCGAATCACGACATCGCCCAAGGTCTGCACCTCAGCCCCAACACGCTCAAGAGCTACATCCGCAGCTCCTATCACAAGATCGGGGTCACGACCCGTGCTCGCGCCGTAATCTGGGGCATGACCCACGAGATGGCTCAGAGTCCCAGCACATAGGCGCACCCCACCCCGAGCACTAGAACGGACCACCCTGCTATCGACCTGCCGAAGCAACCAGCTACATCTCAGCCACGTCGCGCACGAAATCGTCTCCCACCCCGACAGACATCCTCACCTGACGCGGTCTCTGCTGGAGAGGGCGCCCTGGGAGGAGTGACACGGCTTCAGTCCAGGACCCGGGCGTGACCACCTGGGATGTCTCACTGCCACGTCTGAGGTGGTCTTTCGAGAGGCGCCCGGGCCGGGCAGGTGAGCGCCTCGATCAACTCCTGGCGCGAGTGGACTCCCAGGTAGCCGTAGACGCGCTGGACGTGGTTCTGAACGGTGCGTCGGGACAGGACCAGCTTCTCCGCGAGCTCACCCGTACTGGCGCCGTCCACGAGCAACGATGCGACCCCGCGCTGCCGAGGAGTCGGCACCTCGTCGAGCCACCAAGGCTCGGTTCCGTCCCAGTGGGCCAGCAGTCGGACGATGGCAGCCCGCCCTGGTTTCGCGATCTCCTCGTGTGCCCCCGCGAGACGCACGGCGTCGGAGACCACGCGTAGCGCCGGCCCGACGAGGCAGCCGGCCTCGAGACACAGGCCATCGTCGAGGAGGTCCGCTGCCCGGTGCTCGCGGCGAGCCTCGAAACATCGTCCGGCTAGGGCAATGAGTCCGCAGTCTCCTACTGGAAGTGCTGTCGCCAACGATTGGGTGGCCTCTTCGCCAACTGCGAGGTCCACGGTCTCGAGGGAAACGAGAGCGAGGTAGAGCAACTGGCGGCGGCTACGGATGAGCTCGAGTGCGTCGAGCACCCGTGTTCCGTTGTTCCGCCCGCGGGTCTCGTCGACCAGCCGCCCGAGGCGCAGCAGGAGCATCGCGATGGGCTCCGGACCGTTGCCGACCCCGCTCTCCACAAGCTCGTCGAGTTCGTCGGCGGCACGGGTGAACTGTCCGGAGTAGCAGAGGGCCGCCGCGTGCGTCGCGCGGCGCAGTTCGTCCATCCGCATCCATCCGTTGCCCCTCGGCTCATCCGGACGGGCTGTGCTGACCTTGAGTGCCGTCGCTATGTGCCCACCAAGCGCCTGACTCATCCCCGCACTGCCCCCCAGCGCCAGCACACATTCATAGTCGTGCTGCCGCCGGGCCCGGTGGTATGCCTCGGTGTGTGTCGAGGCACCCAACGCACCGTCCAACCCGAAGACGTGGAACCACCCCAGGGTCAGTTGACCCCTCAGCCGCTCGGGCGGCCAAGAACTGAATCGTTGGTCCGCGGCGGTCATCTCTTGGACGAGGGGACCGAGGCCCCGTTGACCCCGGGCGTTGCCGATGGCGGTCAGCAGGGCGGCCAGCATCTCGAACCGCTCCGAACTATCGGGTAGCGCGGTCACTTTTCCGGCGACTGCGTCAAGATCGGCGTCCGGAGA
>JBASAN010000429.1:0-1705 GCA_049650625.1 Ornithinimicrobium sp. | reverse complement strand
TGACCTGATGACCCAGTTGTTCAACTTCACCGAACCACCCTCCCCGCTGGCCCTCGACGGGCTGGAGCGGATCCAGGAACGGTTCGGCAGCGGACAATGATCGAGGCCGACGGTCTGACCTTCTCCTACGGCACCAAGCGCAGGGCCACCCCCGTGGTCCAGGGCGTGTCCTTGCGCACCCGGCCCGGGCGGGTGTTGGGGCTGATCGGGCCCAACGGCAGCGGAAAGACCACGGTGCTGCGACTCCTCTACGGTTCGCTACGCCCGTCAGCCGGGGAAGTGTGGGTCGATGACCGTCGTTTGCGCGACGTCTCGTCCCGCGAGCTGGCCCGTAGCGTCGCGGTGGTGGTGCAGGAGGGCGGAGGTGACACCACGATGACGGTCGCCGAGATGGTGCTGCTGGGCCGGACGCCGCACAGCAAGAGCTTCGCTCGGCTCACCGAGCAGGACCAGCGGGTGGCGACGCAGTCGTTGCAGCGGGTAGGGGCCCTCGAACTCGGCCCGCGTGCCTTCGGGGGACTCTCCGGTGGGGAGAAGCAACGAGTCCTCATCGCCCGGGCCCTGGCGCAAGAAGCTGAGCACCTGCTGCTCGACGAACCGACCAACCACCTCGACATCCGCTACCAACACGACGTCCTGCGGCTGGTGCATACCCTCGGAAAGGGCGGCATCGTCGTGTTGCACGACCTCAACCTCGCTGCCCGCTACTGCGACGACCTCGTGCTCCTCGACCGCGGCACCGTCGCACGTCAAGGAACGGTCGATGAGGTGCTGGAGCCGCGCCTACTGGAGCGGGTCTACGGCATCGGCGTCCAACGCGTCGAGCAGAACGGCGACCTTCACCTGCTATTCCACCCTGGAGAAGAGACATGCAAGAGCGCGTAAACACGTACTGGACCCACCACGCCGCCGCCTACGACGACTATCAACAGCGCCCCGAACGCCGAGACGCCGACGAACAGGCCTGGTCCCGCATCTGGGCGGCACACCTCCCGCCCAGCCCCGCCCGAGTGCTGGACGTCGGCACCGGATCCGGAACGATGGCACGGTTGATGGCCGGGATGGGCTACGACGTCACCGGCATCGACCTGTCCACCGGGATGCTCGACCGGGCTCGAGCGCACGAAGCGCGCCAACCCGAGCGATCAGGCACCCTGACCCTGGCCCTGGGTGACGCCGTCGACCCGGACTTCCCCACCGACCACGTCGACGCCATCACCAACCGATACCTGATGTGGACCCTGCGACAACCGGAAGTGGCCCTGGCCAACTGGCGACGAGTGCTCCGACCGACCGGCGTCCTGGCCGTCGTCGACAGCACCTGGTTCGCCCACGGATTCGACACAGAGCACGGTTCGACGTTCTGGCAGGCCTACAACGACGACGTCACCCGAGCGCTGCCACTGGCTGCCGCGAGCACCATCCACGACACCGCCCAACTCATCCAGGACGCCGGCTTCACCAACGTCACCGTCACACCCCTGACCGAGATCCTCGAGCTGGACCGTCAGCACGGCGTCTCCCCAGGACACGACCTCCAAACCCAGTTCATGATCACAGCGCAGAACCAGCCCCTCACCTCCGCCGCAGCGCGCTGACCGCGATGTCGGTGTCTGCGCTCATCAGGTCCATGTGGATTGCTGCACCCACGGCGGAGCCTGCGGCTGCGGAGGTGATGACTTGTGCCATGGGCGCAGCCAGGTTG
>JBASAN010000428.1:0-8316 GCA_049650625.1 Ornithinimicrobium sp. | reverse complement strand
CTCCGGCACCGTCCGACGAAGGCCGCGGCGAACTACGGGGCCAGCCTCGTCGAGTCGGTGGAGCCGTACCCCAGGGAGCGGGTGCGCGCGATGGCCCGAAGGCACAGTCATGTGGATATACGGCTCGGTCCAACCGGTGAGGCCGGAAGCGTGCAGGGCACTCACCCCGTCGAGCACCGCGCCAGGACCGGACTCCCAGATCGCCACCCAGTGCCGACCCTCGAAATCTGGAGTAGTGCAGGTGATGCCGAGGGTATGCCGACCCAGCCTGGTCCAGCGGTCCGCGCTCTCCTGGGCTCGGATGAAGCTGACGGTGAGACCGACGTCGCGCAGCATCATCCGAGTGGCCACACCAGCGTGCCGGTGGGCAACAGCGCGCGCCCTGGCCATCAGCTCCTCGCGGTCGGATCTCATCCGCCCACTGTGAGCGACTTCAAGTCCGACCGAAGCCGCCCTGTGGATGAACCGGGGCTGGGCCCCCGGGCATGCGCTTGCCCTGTGCAGTTGTGCCGTTATGGCGACACAACTGCACAGGCCAATCCACGCGGGGGCCACGACGGCCACGGCATACTGCACTCATGCGCGTCCTCGTCACCGGCGGTGCCGGTTACATCGGGTCCCACACCGCCGTCCAGCTCCTCCAGGCCGGGCACGAGGTCGTGGTGGCCGACAACTTCAGCAACTCCAAGCCCTCCGTGCTGCCCCGCGTCGAGGCCCTCGCTGATGCGTCGCTGACCCTGCACGAGGTCGACCTCACCGATCACGGAGCCGTCGACGCCCTCTTCACCGCGGAGTCCATCGACGCGGTCATCCACTTCGCCGGGTCCAAGGCGGTCGGGGAGTCGGTGGCCAAACCGATCCTCTACTACCGCAACAACGTCGGCTCGACGCTGGCCCTCATCCAGGCGATGTCGGATCACGGCGTCCACCGACTGGTCTTCTCCTCCTCCGCGACGGTCTACGGCCCGGACGCGCCGGTGCCGATGACCGAGGACCTCCCGACCTCGGCCACGAACCCCTACGGCTGGACCAAGGTGATGATCGAGCAGTTCCTCAGCGATCTCGCGGTCGCCGAGCCTCAGTGGCGGATCGCCCTGCTGCGCTACTTCAACCCGGTCGGCGCGCACTCCTCGGGCCAGCTCGGCGAGGACCCCAGCGACATCCCCAACAACCTGATGCCCTTCATCGCCCAGACCGCCGTGGGTCGCCGCGACAAGCTCTCGGTCTTCGGCGGCGACTACGACACCCCGGACGGCACGGGGGTGCGGGACTACATCCACGTCGAGGATCTCGCAGCCGGACACCTGGCGGCGCTGGAGTGGATCGGCGACCACGAGCGCACCCTCTCGACGTGGAACCTCGGCACCGGCCACGGCACCAGCGTCCTGGAGCTGGTCGAGGCCTTCGCCGCGGCGAGCGGTCAAGAGATCCCGTATGCCGTCGGCCCCCGGCGTCCCGGCGACATCGCTGCGTCGTACGCGGACCCCTCGCGGGCCCATCGCGAGCTGGGCTGGAGCGCCACCCGCACGGTCGAAGACATGTGTGCCGACACCTGGCGGTGGCAGCAGGGCAACCCGCAGGGCTACCCCGACGAGTGACCGGGACCCGCGCAGTCGTTCCGGCCTCGTCGCGCTGACATCGATGGCGCCGAGCCCTACCCCTTCGGCTCACACCGTGCGGTTCTCGGGCCTAGGCGTAACATCTTGCTGTGCCCAAGAAATTCAGCGGTCTCGGCGACCTGGAACGCGCCGTCATGACCGTCCTGTGGGACCAGGGGGGCAACCAGAGCGTGCGTCAGGTCTTGACGGACCTCAACGGCTCACGGGACTTGGCCTACACCACCGTGATGACCGTGCTGGACCGCCTGGCCAAGAAGGGGCTGGCCCACCGCACCCGTGATGGGCGCGCCTGGATGTACTCCGCAGCGGCCTCTCGCGAAGAACTGACGGCGGCCTCGATGAGGGTGGGGCTGGACACGCTGGACTCCGGTGACCGGCAGGCAGCCATGCTGCACTTCCTGGACTCTGCGGACGCCGCCGAGCTGGCTGACCTGCGGGCCGCGCTGGCCGAAGTCGAGCGGCGTCACAGCTAGGCGAGGCTGCCCGCATGGACACCCTGGCTGTCGTGCTCCTTGCTCTGGTCGCGCTGATCTTCTCGGTGGCGGCCCCGAGGGTGATGGCTCCGCAGATCTCCTTCCGGCTCTGCCCCGGCCCCGCCCTACTCGTCTGGCAGTGTGTCGCTCTTTCCGGCATCCTCGCGGCCCTGCTCGCGGCTCCGGTGGCCGCGTGGTCGCTCACCGATCGCACGATGCCCCTGGTCTGGGTGGCGGTGACGTTCAGCGCGCTCATGCTGGGACGACTCCTGCTGAGTGCCCACCGGGTCGGCACCGGGCTGCGCACGCTGCGACACCGTCACCGCGACCTGGTCGACCTTCTCGGTCAGGCAGACCCGAACAGCACCGTCACCGTGCTCCCGCACGCCAGCCCCACGGCCTACTGCGTGCCCGGGGCAGGGCGCCGGATCGTCCTGACGGCCGGAGCCGTGGCGGCCCTCGAGCCCGACGAGCTCAGCGCCGTACTCGCGCACGAACGAGCACACCTCAACGCCCGGCACGACCTCATCCTCGAGTTCTTCAGCGTGCTACACCACGCGGTGCCACGCCCGGTGCGCTGTGAGGCAGCACTGAGTGAGGTGCACCTGCTGGTGGAGGCACTGGCGGACCGATCCGCGCTCCGAGTCAGCGGCGCCAGACCCCTGGCCCGTGCGCTCGTCACCATGTCTCGGGGAGCGCACCCAGAGGCGACGATGGGGGTCGGCGGCAAGGCCGAGCACACCAGAGCACGACTGCTGCTCATCGCCGACGCTGCCACTCCCCGGCACGGTCGCGCCGCCGCGATGATCTGCTTCGCGGTGCTGATGCTCACGATTCCCTTGGGTTTGGCTGCCCTCGGGGTGTAAGTTCTCTTACGTCCAGTAGTACATCAGCGACGGGTGAGGAACTCGCATGGAAGCCCTTGATCTGGCCCGCTGGCAGTTCGGCATCACGACCGTCTACCACTACCTCTTCGTCCCGACCACGATCGGTCTGTCCTTGGTCGTCGCCCTGATGCAGACGCAGTGGATGCGCACTCGCAACCCGCAGTGGCTCCGGCTGACCAAGTTCTTCGGCAAGCTGTTCACGATCAACTTCGCGCTCGGCCTTGCCACGGGCATCGTGCAGGAGTTCCAGTTCGGAATGAACTGGTCGGACTACTCCCGCTTCGTCGGTGACATCTTCGGCGCTCCTCTCGCTATCGAGGCGCTGCTTGCGTTCTTCCTGGAGTCGACCTTCCTCGGGTTGTGGATCTTCGGCTGGGGCCGCATCCCCGAGAAGCTCCACGCCGCCTGCATCTGGTTGGTGCACATCGGGACCATGCTGTCGGCGTACTTCATCCTGACCGCGAACTCCTTCATGCAGAACCCGGTGGGATATCGCAACAACCCGGAGACGGGGCGAGCCGAGCTCACCGACTTCTGGGCCGTGCTGACCAACCCCGTCCAGCTGGTGACCTTCCCGCACGTCATCGCGGCGGCGTGGATGACTGGTGGCGGCTTCGTCCTCGCGATCGGGATGTGGCACGTCTGGCGGGAGAAGACCGTCGTCGCGGACAAGCCGATGTATCGCAAGGCAGCCCGGCTCGGTGCCGTCGTGGTGCTGGTCGGCGGTCTGACCACCGCTGTCACCGGCGACGTCCAGGGCAAGATCATGACCGAGGTCCAGCCCATGAAGATGGCGGCCGCCGAGGCCCTCTACGAGACCGTGCCCGAGGGGGAGGGCGCGCCCTTCTCGATCCTGACCATCGGCACCCCGGACGGGACGCAGGAGAAGTGGGCGGTCACCGTGCCCAAGCTGTTGTCCTTCCTGGCCACGGGCACCCTCGACGGCGAGGTCAGGGGCATCAACGACCTCAACGCCGAATACCAGCTCACCTACAGCGACGACGCCATGACCGAGGCGGCGGACTACCGTCCCGTCATCCCAGTGACGTACTGGAGCTTCCGGTGGATGATCGGCCTGGGTATGGCCGGCGCCGGGATTGCCGCGTTGGCCCTCTTCGCGCTGCGCGGAGACCGTCCGCTGAGACATCGCCTCTGGTTGTACGCCAGCATCAGCGTCTTCTTCATGCCGCTGTTCGCCAACTCCTTCGGATGGATCTTCACCGAGATGGGCCGACAGCCGTGGGTGGTGTTCGGCGTCATGACCACGGCCAACGGCGTCAGTCCGGGCGTCAGCACGTTCGAAGTCGCCTTCTCGATGGTGGTCTACACCCTGTTGTATGCCGCTGCAGCCGTCGTGATGGTCGGGCTGACCCTGCGTTATGCCCGGGCCGGCGCCGAAGAGGTGCCCGAGGATGCGTCCTACCACCCCGATGACCGCGCCGACGACGCTCCGTTCGTCTTCACCTACTGAGGAGCTGAGTCTTCATGGAGCTGACCACCGTCTGGTTCATCCTCATCGCAGTCCTGTGGATCGGATACTTCGTCCTCGAGGGTTTCGACTTCGGCGTCGGCATGTTGTTCCCCGTGCTCGGTCGCGACCGGGAGGCCGTGGCCTCCACCGGCCCCGACGACCCGGGCGTGCCGGCCCAGAGTGGTGAGACCCGCAAGCGAGTCATGCTCGCCACCATCGGCCCGGTCTGGGACGGCAACGAGGTCTGGTTGCTGACCGCAGGCGGCGCCACCTTCGCCGCCTTCCCGCACTGGTACGCCACGCTGTTCTCGGGCTTCTACCTCCCACTGCTGCTGATCCTGGTCGCCCTCATCGTGCGCGCCCTGGCCTTCGACTACCGCGGCAAGGTGGACAGCGACGTCTGGCGGTCCCGGGCAGACGCCGCGATCCTCTTCGGATCGGCGGTGCCGGCATTGCTGTGGGGCGTGGCCTTCACCAACATCGTGCGCGGCGTGCCGATCGATGCCGACAAGGAGTTCACCGGCACCCTGCTCACGCTGCTCAACCCGGTGGCCCTGCTCGGCGGGCTGGTCACGGTCGCTCTGTTCGTCACGCACGGGGCCCTGTTCCTGGCTCTGAAGACGGACGGCCCCATCCGTCATGACGCACGGGCGATCGGGGTGCGGGTCGGCATTCTGGCGGCCGGTCTGGCCCTGGCGTGGCTGGCCATCATCCACGCCGGCACCGGCAACCCCGCCTCGTGGACTCTGGCGGGAGTCGCCGCGCTGACCCTCGTCGGGTCCTTGGCGATGGCAGTCCGAGGTCAGGAAGGGTGGGCGTTCACCGGCACCTTCACCGCGATCGGCCTCGCCGTGACGTCGCTCTTCGTGGCGATGTTTCCCGACGTCATGCCGAGCAGCACCGACCCTGCATTCTCGCTGACCACGACCACGGCCTCCTCCACCGACTACACCCTCACGATCATGACGTGGGTGGCCGTGGTCTTCGTGCCCATCGTCCTGCTCTATCAGGGGTGGACGTACTGGGCGTTCCGCAAGCGGGTCTCCGGGCACCACATCCCCACGGACGTGGCCTTGGCGGCACGGACCGAGAAGCAACGCGCCACCAGCGGCGCAGACCCTGCCCACTAAGCCGTCGGGCCAGGTGACCATGGCACCACCCGACTGCGCCGGCTGATGGCCCGACCCGGTCCGCGGTCGCTGCTCGCCGCCGTGCCCGAGGCGAAGCCTGCGGTCGCCGTGGTTGTCCTCGTCGGTCTGGCCACCGGCATCGTTGCGCTCGCCCAAGCCATCTGTGTGGCCTGGGCCGTCACCTCGGTCGTCACCGGCATGTCGTTGACGGCACCCTTGCTGAGCCTGGTCGTGCTGCTGGTCGTGCGCGGGATGTTGGCCGGCGTCGGGGAGTATGCCGCCCGGCGGGCCGGCCACCTCACCGCCAGCGGTGTGCGGTCTCGGGTGTTGCGCCGGTGGTTGGCTCTCCCGCAGGGACGCCGCCCCGATGACGACGAGGCGACGACCCTCATCGGCGAGGGCGTCGCGGCTATCGAGCCCTATGTCTCACGGTACGTCCCGGCGCTCGTCGCGGCGGCGGTCGTGCCCGCCATGGCCGTCCTGACGCTGGCCTTCGTCGACGTGTGGAGCGCCCTGATCGTGGTGGTGACCCTGCCGCTGCTCCCCCTCTTCGCGGCACTGATCGGGATGCATACCCGCGACCAGACCCGTCGCCGGTGGGCCGCGATGACCCAACTGTCGGGGCACTTCCTCGACGTGGTCCGGGGACTGCCGACGCTGGTCGCCTACGGCCGCGCCGAGCAGCAGGTCACCGTGGTGCGCGAGGTCGGCGAACGGCACCGTGTGGCCACCGTGCGCACGCTGCGCACCGCGTTCATGTCGACCGCCGCTCTGGAGCTGTTGGCCACGATCTCGGTGGCGATGGTGGCCGTAGCAGTAGGCCTACGCCTGGCCTACGGGACGATGGATCTGCAGGTCGGGCTTACGGCGATCCTGCTGGCGCCCGAAACGTACTGGCCGATCCGCCGGGTGGGCACGGAGTTCCACAACGCTGCCGACGGGGTCGAGACGTTGGGTGCGCTCGGGGACGACCTGACCTTTGCCCCACCCTCGTCGGACGAGCACACGGGGAGCGGGATCGGGATCGGTGTCACGATGCTGTGTTACGCCTATCCCGGCCGCGGCGATGTCCTGCACGAGCTGGACCTCACTGTCCCCGACTCCGCGGGTCTCACGGCCCTGACCGGGCCGTCCGGGACGGGCAAGAGCACCCTGCTGGAGCTCCTGGCCAGGCTACGGACTCCCCGAAGCGGCTCGGTCCGCGGACCTGAAGCGCACCTCACCACCCAACGACCTCTGCTCCTGTCGGGCACGATCCTCGACAACCTGCGCATCACCGCCCCTGCGGTGTCCGTTTCACGAGCCGAGCAGGCCCTGCGTGAGGTCGGCCTGTGGGATGCCTTGGAGGCACGATCCGGACTGCATACCGTCATCGGCGACGACGGGTTCGGCCTGTCCGCCGGACAACGGACCCGCCTGGCGCTGTCCAGAGCACTGCTGAGCCCTCAGAGCCTCGTCCTGCTGGACGAACCCACCGCCCACATCGCGACCGAGTCCCTGCCTCAGATCCACCGGGTGATCGGCACGCTGGCGCAGGAACGTCGAGTGATCGTGGCGACGCACGACCACGACCTCGTCGCCCTCAGCGACTCCCGATGGACCCTGTCGGCCCCCCCGACGGCCGAGCCCGGACACAGCGGAGACGACCCGAACCTCACGGACGCGATGTCCACGCCCGATCACGTGACCCGGCAGGACACCTCGACCGCCCCTCCCCATCCCCAGCACAGTTGGTGGCAGCAGCTCCGACCCATCACCAGGCTCCGGGTCGCCTGTGCCATGGGCGGCCTGTCGGTCGCCTCCGGCGTGGCCCTGACGGCGACTTCGGGGTGGCTCATCGTCCAGGCGTCCTTCCAGCCCGTGGTGCTGACCCTCTTGGTCGCCATCGTGGGGGTGCGGACCTTCGGCCTCGCTCGACCTGTGCTCCGCTACGGCGAGCGGGTCGTCTCCCATGATGTGGCGCTGGCTGACCTGGCCCAGCGCCGGGCCGATCTCTACGCCGAACTCATCCCGCTCACCCCGGCTCGGCTCGGACGCGGCAGCCGCAGCGACTTCCTGACTGCGGTGGTCCGCGACCTCGACGATGTGGTGGACGAGCAGGTCAGGGTCACCGTGCCCTGGTGGTCGACCGTGATCGCCAGCGTCGTGGCCGTGATGGTGGTGGGACTCGCCCTCCCCGCGGCGGGTCTTGCGGTGCTCCTCGGCTCGGTGGCGGCGTTCGCCGTCGCGCACCTGGGCTTTCGTGCCGAGCGCCGCTCACAGGACGGGGCGGTCCACGCTCGCGGCGAAGCTCGGGCCCGGGCCACGACCCTCACGCACCACATCACGCCCGTTCAGGCCGTGGGCGGGCGTGCCGCAGACCGCCTCGTCGACGAAGTCGACCGTGCCCACGAGGCGGCAGGAAGAGCGGAGATGCGCCTCATCCTGGCTCGGTCCGCAGGAGTCGCCGCCCTATGGTCGGTGGTCGCGGCGACCGCTGCAACCGTGGCGATCCTGGCCGCATCCGCCTTCGTCGCCGGCGACCTCGGGGCACCCATGGCCGCGTTGGTGGCGCTGACTCCCATGGCCTTGGCCGAGGCCTGGGTCGCGCTGCCTGAGGTATGCGGAGCGAAGGCTCGCTCTCGAGCGGCGCAGTCCCGGCTGGCCTCGGTCCTGGACCGCTCGCCGGCCGTGACCGCTGACCCCCACGTCCCCGCGCTGGACAAGACCGGCGACACCGCACCCGTGCACCTGCAG
>JBASAN010000427.1:0-7142 GCA_049650625.1 Ornithinimicrobium sp. | reverse complement strand
AGAGACTCATCGGCACGATGACGTCGAGATGGGCGCTGGGCAGTCCATGGACGATACGTCGGACATCCTCGGTCCACGGCACCAGGGGCTGCCCACCCTCCTGAGCGGGGTCACCGGCACCCAAGGGCAGTGTGCCGTGCAGGAGGAGAGCCATGGCGGTGTCCGAGCGCAGATTTCCGAGGCTGCGCTCGTCTCCGGCCCTGCGAGCCCGGCGGGCGATGGTCTCGATACGCTCGACCGCGGCTACGACGCTTGCTGTCCCCGCCGTCACCGTGAACGAGGACAACCCGTCGTCGTTGATCTCTCCACTGACATTCCGAGTCGCTGCGGCTGCCTTTCGCCGACGCCGGGCCGCCGCAGCGTCGGAGCCCTCGACGCGAGTCGCTTCTCGTGACAGACGGCGGTGGAACTCAGGCCACGACTCAGCCCGTTGCGCCGTCTCCTTCTCCCTACCCGAGTCGTGATCGCCCAGCAGGGGGCCGAATACCGTCTCATCGACGGTCTGCGCGTCGAAGACATCCATAGTGCGACACCGCTGCCAGAACTCACCCACCCCTCGCCAGCCCACGGCGCCTCGGGCCAGTGCCCGTCTGGCGTGACTCACCGCCACCGGTGGAGCGAGGGCAAAAGCAATTCGAGCGTGAGCGGCCTGCACGCCGAGGCCGGTCAACACCGACAGTTCCTGCGCCACCACTGACTTGGTCTTCGCTCGCCAACGCTCGCGGGCCGAAGATGCCAGCTCATCGGGGTTGCGCACACCCTTGCGACCCAAGAGCTCCGCTCCCGCACGCTCGGCCAACGTGGCCGCCGCCTGGACCATGACTGCGTCACTGAACCCTTGGACGACTCGCACGCCCGCTGCGGCGTCCAAGAGGCTGTCGCTATCTGCTTCCTGGGGATCGGCGATAGTCGACTCGGCGTGGGCGACCGCGCAGGCAAGGACTGCGGTGAGCGCGTCGGCCACCCCGGGTGGAAGCGGTAGTCGGGACAACGCGTGGTCGACCTGCGCCATCGAGCACACCACTCCGGCGGTGTGCTCGATGTCCTTCCACTGCTCCGGACTGAGCCCGAGCTCGTCGAGCTCCCAGTGAGCTGGCTGCCGCTCGTCGTCGACGGTGTCTGGAAGAGTCTCCATGGATCAATATTAGTACGTATGTTCGAATCGATCAAGAGGTGTGGGCGTTCGGGAACGTAGGAGTCTAGGGAAGCTGTGCCGGATGCCGGGTGGCGCCGCGAGGAGGACATGGCCGGACCGGAAGACAGGGCCGGACGCGAGATTGTTCCCTAGTCTGCCGACGTGAGGTCGGTCATCGTCGTCACCGCGGCAGCGAGACGCTGACTGGCCTCCGCCCGGCTCGACTTCAGCTGACCTCTGCCTTCGACGGGCACGATCGCTTCGAGATACACCTTGATCTTGGGCTCGGTGCCGCTGGGGCGCACGATGACCCGCGTGTCGTCCTCGAGGTAGAACCGCACTCCTGGGGTGCCGGGCAGGTCATCGGCAGGTCGGTCGAGATCCTCGACCGAGCGAACGGCGGCGCGGCCGATGGTCTCCGGAGGGGAATGCAGGAGGCGGTCCAACATCGGCGACACCAAGGACAGGTCATCGAGGCGCACCGAGAACGCGTCGGTGGCGTGAACGCCGTGGCTCAACGCCAGCTCGTCCAACACGTCATCCACGGTGCCGTCATGAGATCGCAGCTCGGCGATGAGCTCGGCGATCAGCAGCGCCGCACTGATGCCGTCCTTGTCGGGCACTGTCGCAGGGTCACAGCAGTAGCCCAGTGCCTCCTCGTAGCCGTAGGCCAGACCCGGTACGCGGCCGATCCACTTGAAGCCGGTCAGGGTCTCCGCGGCTTGTAGTCCGGCGGCCTCGGCCATGGCCCCCAGCATCCGTGAGGAGACGATGGAGCGAGCCAGCACGGTGCGCTCGCTCGCGGGGTCGATCCGGCGGGCGATCAGGTGATAGCCGAGCAGCCAGCCCACCTCGTCCCCGCGCAGCATGCGCCAGCCGTCCTTCCCGGGAATGGCCACCGCGCACCGGTCGGCGTCGGGATCGTTGGCGATGACTGCGTCCGGGTGGACGGACTCGGCCAGCAGGAGGGCAGCGTCCATGGCTCCGGCCTCCTCAGGGTTCGGGAAGGTGACGGTGCTGAAGTCCGGGTCGGGTTGCTCCTGCTCCTCCACCGGCGCCGGAGCGTCGAAGCCGACACGCTCGAAGGCACGGCGAACCACGTCGGCACCGACCCCGTGCAGGGCGGTATGGACCAGCGAGAGCTCGCGGGGGCCGTCGGGGTCGACCACGGCCGCGACGGTGTCGAGATAGGCCTCGACCACCTCATCGCCTAGCCGGGTGAACTCGTCCTCGGAACGGGGGACGGACAAGGTCGTGGCCACGTCATCGATGTGCGCCGCGATCTGGCTGTCCGCCGGAGAGACGATCTGGGAGCCATCCGCGAGGTAGACCTTGTAGCCGTTGTCCGTGGCGGGATTGTGGCTGGCGGTCACCATCACACCGGCGTCTGCGCCAAGGTGTCCGATCGCGAAGGCCAGCACGGGGGTCGGTAGGGGGGCCGGGAGGAGCACGGCACGCCCGCCCGCTGCCGCCACGACCTCGGCGGTGTCGACGGCGAAGACGTCGGAGTTGGTCCGTGCGTCGAAGCCGATCACCACCAAGGGGGAGGCGACGTCACCTTCCTCCTGCAGGTATGCCGTCAGACCTGCCGCCGCGCGGATCACCACCGAGCGGTTCATCCGGTTGGGTCCGGCGCCGAGGCGGCCCCGCAGCCCGGCGGTGCCGAAGGCGAGGGTGCCGGCGAACCGGTCACCCAGCTCGGCGAGGTCGCCGGTGGCGTCGGCGCTCTCGATGAGCTCGTCCATTTCGGCGCGGGTGGTCGCGTCCGGGTCATCGTCACGCCACTCGCGGGCCATCTTCAGCAGGTCGTCCGAGGTCGTCATTACAGACGTCCCACAATCTGCGACAGCAGTGAGCTGCATCGTTTGGAGGCTGCCTGACCTGCCTCGATCACCTCGTCGTGGGACAACGGTTGGTCGGTGACGCCGGCGGCTGCGTTGGTGACCAGCGAGATGGCCAGCACCTGCATACCCGCCTGCCGAGCGGCGATGGCTTCCAACGTGGTGGACATTCCGACCAGGTCGGCCCCCAGCCGACGGGCCATCTCCACCTCCGCCGGAGTCTCGTAGTGGGGACCGCGGAACTGGGCGTAGACGCCCTCCTCCAGGGATCCGTCGACCTCACGGGCAAGATCGCGCAGGGCCGGGGTGTAGAGGTCGGTGAGATCGACGAAGTTGGCCCCCTCCACGGGCGAGGCCGCGGTCAGGTTGAGGTGGTCCCGCACGAGGACCGGAGTCCCAGGGGCCCATTGCGGCTGCAGTCCGCCACACCCGTTGGTGAGCACCATCGTCGTGCACCCCGCGGCCGCTGCAGTGCGGACGCCGTGCACCACGGAGCGCACGCCCCGACCCTCATAGAAGTGGGTTCGAGTGCCGAAGATCAAGGCGCGTCGCTCGCTGCCGCTGATAAGGACCGAGGAGATCGTGCCGTGATGTCCGGCTACTGCGGCCGCGCTGAAACCCGGAACGTCGGTGATGTCCACGGTGGCCGTGGTCTGACCGATCAAGTCCGCGGTCGCCCCCCAACCGCTGCCCAGCACCAGGGCGACGTCGTGGTGCACCACGCCCGTCGCGTCCGCGATGGCTTGGCCGGCCTCACGGGCGACCTCGAACGGATCGATGTCGGGGTCGTTCAGGTCCACCGGCGGAGGTTGGGGCGAGGATGCACGAGTCACGGGGTCAGCGTAGCGATGGTTGGATGGCGAGGTGAGCACTAGTCAACCCAAGGCCATCGTCATCGGGAGCGGACCCGGTGGCTACGAAGCCGCATTGACCGCGGCGCACCTGGGGTGCCAGGTCTATCTCGTCGAGCGAGAGGGAATCGGTGGGGCAGCCGTGCTCACCGACTGCGTGCCGAGCAAGGCGCTGATCGCTACCGCTGACTTCATGGACCGCTTCACCGCAGCGCGGCGGATCGGAGTGCGGTTCGACGGGGCCCCTGAGGACCAGGGTGTCACGGCGCACCTCGACGACATCAATGCTCGGGTGATGAGTCTGGCTCAGGCCCAGAGCGCCGACATCACAGAACGCCTCGAAGAAGCGGGGGTCGAGATCATCACCGGCACGGCGGTGGTGCAGGATCGGCGATGTGTCGATGTCGCAGACCGCCACCTCGATGCCGACGTCATTCTGTTGGCCACCGGGGCACGCCCGCGTGTCCTGGACACCGCGGTCCCGGACGGTGAGCGCATCCTCACGTGGCAGCAGATCTACGCCCTGGATGAGCTCCCGGAGCACCTCGTCGTCATCGGCTCGGGTGTGACGGGAGCAGAGCTCGCCCACGCCTACCTCGGTCTGGGGTCCCAGGTCACCCTGGTGTCCTCGCGCGACCGCGTGCTCCCCGGTCAGGACGACGACGCCGCCAGCCTCTTGGAAGATGTGTTCCGCGGCCGGGGGATGACGGTGCTCAACCGGTCCAGGGCGGCGTCCGTGACGCGCACGGATGACGGAGTGCTGGTCACGCTCGAGGACGGGCGTGACGTGCGCGGCAGCCACGCGCTGCTCGCGGTGGGGTCCCTACCGAACACCGAGGACATCGGCCTCCTCGAAGCCGGGGTGGAGCTGACGGCGTCGGGACACATCGTGGTGGACCGCGTCTCGCGGACCAGCGTGCCAGGCATCTATGCGGCCGGTGACTGCACGGGGGTGCTCCCGCTCGCCTCGGTCGCGGCCATGCAGGGCCGTATCGCCATCGCCCACGCCCTGGGTGATGCGGTGGCGCCGCTGTCGCTCGGCCGGGTGAGCTCGAACATCTTCACCGACCCTGAGATCGCCACGGTAGGCGTGAGTCAGAAGGACATCGACGAGGGGCGCATCGACGCTCGCGCTGTGATGCTGCCGCTGACCAAGAACCCGCGCGCGAAGATGCAGAACCTCAAGGGTGGCTTCGTGAAGATCTTCGCGCGCAAGGGCGGGGACACGATCGTGGGCGGCGTCGTGGTGTCGCCGCGAGCCAGCGAGCTCATCTTCCCGATCGCCCTTGCTGTCTCCTCGCAGCTCAGCGTCGACCAGTTCGCGTCGACGTTCACGGTCTATCCGTCGATGTCGGGCTCTCTGGCCGAGGCCGCTCGGCAGTTGCACTCCCTGGCCGACTAGCCCGCGGTCGCGCCCACGAACTGGGGTCTGGACTAGCTGAGCTCGCAGATGACAGCGCCGTTGGTGACCGTCTGGCCGACCTCGACCTTCAGGCCGCTCACGGTGCCGGACTTGTGCGCCTTGATGGGCTGCTCCATCTTCATGGCCTCGATCACCAGCACGACGTCGCCTTCGGCCACCTCGTCCCCCTCGCCGACGACCACCTTGACCACCGTCCCCTGCATCGGGGCGGTGACCGAGTCACCGGAGACCGCTGCCGGACCGGAGCCGCGCTTCGTCCGTCGCGGTGCCTTGGATCGACCGCCTCCGACCGAGGCCGAGCCGCTCCCCAAGGCCAGTCCGGCGGGCATCGACACCGACAGGCGCTTGCCGTCGACCTCGAGCACAAGGTCGGTGCGGTCGGCAGGAGCGTCGTCGGACTCGGCCGTGGGCCCGGAGTAGGCCTCGATCGTGTTGTCGAACTCGGTCTCGATCCACCGAGTATGCACCGTGAAGTCTTCCCCGTTCGGGGGCGCGAAGGCCGGATCACTGACGACGACCCGGTGGAAGGTGAGTGCGGTCGGCATCCCTTCGATGACGAACTCAGCCAGGGCTCGCCGTGCGCGGGCCAGGGCTTGCGGGCGGTCGGCCCCGGTCACGATGAGCTTGGCGAGCATCGAGTCGAACGCCCCCGAGATCACGTCTCCTTCCTCGACGCCGGAGTCCATCCGCACCCCGGGGCCGCTGGGGGTGCGGTAGGTCAGCACGCTGCCTGGCGACGGGAGGAAGTCACGGCCTGGGTCCTCGCCGTTGATACGGAACTCGATGCTGTGTCCGCGCGCCGGGGGCAGGGACGTGAAGGTCAACTCCTCGCCGTTGGCGATGCGGATCTGCTCCAGGACCAAGTCGACCCCAGTGACCTCCTCGGAGACTGGATGCTCGACCTGCAACCGGGTGTTGACCTCGAGGAAGGAGATGGTGCCGTCGGCGCCGACCAGGAACTCGACGGTGCCGGCCCCCACGTAGCTGGCCTCGGTCAGGATCGCCTCGGAGGAGGACACCAGCTCCTGAATCTGCTCGTCACTCAGGAAGGGAGCGGGTGCCTCCTCGACCAGTTTCTGGTGACGGCGCTGCAAGGAGCAGTCGCGGGTCGAGACGACGGCGACGTTGCCATGGGTGTCGGCCAGACACTGCGTCTCCACGTGCCTCGGTTTGTCCAGGTAGCGCTCGACGAAGCACTCGCCACGACCGAAGGCGCCCTCGGCCTCACGCACCGCGGCCTCGAACATGTCAGGCACCTCATCCATCGTGCGGGCCACCCGCATGCCTCGACCGCCACCACCGAAGGCGGCCTTGATCGCTACCGGTAAGCCGTGTTCCTCGGCGAAGGCCACGACGGCGTCGGCGTCGGGCACGGGGTCCTTGGTGCCCGGCACCAGGGGTGCGCCGGCGGCCATGGCGATGTGCCGCGCCTTGACCTTGTCCCCGAGGGAGTCGATCGCGGAGGGAGGTGGGCCGATCCAGATGAGATCGGCGTCCATCACGGCTTGGGCGAACGTGGCGTTCTCGGACAGGAAGCCGTATCCGGGGTGGATGGCGTCGGCGCCGGCCTGCTGGGCGACCTCGATGATCTTGTCCGCCGCCAGGTAGGACTCACCGGGGGTGTTGCCGCCCAGCGCGTAGGCCTCGTCGGCGGTCTTGACGTGCAGCGCGTTGCGGTCCGGGTCGGCATACACCGCCACGGACGTGATCCCGGCGTCGGTGCAGGCGCGCGCGATGCGAACTGCGATCTCGCCCCGGTTGGCAATGAGGATCTTGCTGATCGGCATGAGCGTCACCCTAGTACGGCGGGTGCGCTGGCTGGGGGATCGTCAGTCTTCCGTCGAGCGGGAGCTGAGATCCTCCCGGCAGCGGGCCTCCAGGTCGTCCAACTC